>NZ_JBVHWM010000023.1:0-110781 GCF_055564375.1 Streptomyces sp. NPDC029138 | reverse complement strand
ACGGGGGGGGTACCCTCCCCCCCCCCCCCCCCCCACCCCCCCCCCCCCCCACCCCCCCCCCCCTCCCCCCCCCCCCCCCCCCCCCCCCCCCCCCCCCCGGGCTCTCCGCTCCGGTCAGGACGCGTCCTGACGGCGGGCGTAGTCGGCCTGCGCCATGTACTCGGTGTCCTGCGTGTCCTCCTGGGGGAGCTCTATCCCGCACACCCGGCGCGCCAGGTCGGCGATCGGCCCGGTCGGGGACAACTCGGCCCGCTTCATGGTCAGCGTCCGAATGGCCAGCAGCGGAGTGCCGTTGAAGTTCTCGAACACGGCGATCCGGTTGCCCCAGTCGGAGAGGAACAGGTCCCGGATCACCCGGCTGATCTTCATCCGGTCATGCGGCCGCCCGACCGGGCCCGTCTGTAGCGCCTGCAACCACGGCCTGAGTTCAGGACGCTGCCACTGTCCCTCCGTGGGGAAGATCAGCGACGCACGGCCTGCCAGGTCGATGATCTCGTTCACCATGTGGCCGACGTTCTCCAGGTAGAAGGCACGGCCGAAGTCGAACATCAGGACGTTCGGCTTGTAGAGGCCGCCTGGAGTCGTGAAGCCCTCGTCCTCGGAGGCGACGACATGGGCCTTGAGGGTCTGGTGGAACTCGGCGAACTTCGCCAGTCGGGTCTGGACGGGCGGCAGCTGGTACGTGCCGATGTGCTCCGTTATCAGCAGTGCGAGCCCCAGCATCAGCTCGGCCCGCACCATCTGCCGGACCAGCGCCTGGTAGTGCAGCCAGTCGAAGACGCGCTGCGGGTACAGCGAGGCGTGCTTCGGGTTGCCGATGTGGAACACACGGTTCCAGGGAATGAACACGTCCTCGAACAACAGGACGGCGTCGAGCTCGTCCCCCTGTGATGCGAGGGGATGCTCCTGCTCCTCGCCGTCCCTGACGTTGCTCTCACGGCAGATGACCGTCACACCCGGGGCGTTCGTGGGGACGGCCCCGAAGATCACCTGCTCCGGCTGGATTCCCGGCCGGAAGAACACACCGATGTGGATCCAGTCGCCGAAGGCCGCTCCGGTGCTGATGGCCTTCACGCCCCGCACCGTGATGCCCTCCTCCGACGTGGCGACGACGCGAAGGGCCGGCGACTCGGCCTGTGCCGATTCCCGGGACCGGTCCGTCTGCGGGTCGACGAAGGCGGGAGTGGTGTTCAGGTCTCCGTCCCGAACGAGGTCCCAGAAGTCGGCGATGCCCTCGGTCAGGTCCCGGCCGTCCGTGCCGACGGACTGGCTGCTCCAGGGCTCGGGGTCGTCGACATAGGTGATCAGGACGTAGTTGTTGACGTCCGGAGTACGGGGTGTGGAGCCGCCGCCGAGCTCCCGCAGCACCGTCTCGATGTAACGGCGCTTGCGCCGCAGGTCTTCCTTGGACCGGTGCTGGAACCACATCATCGACCGGCGCCGGCCCTCGTCGTCCACGAACGTCATGACGTCCGCCAGGTCGGGCCGGTGGTGCAGGTCGTAGAACTCCGCGATGCGCTGCGCGTACGCCCGCGTCTTCGGATGGGTGGCCACATTGTCGATGAGCTCGTCGCCCACCCACACCTTGCGGCCGTCGTTGAGGGCTGCCAGGTAGTCCTTGCCGGTTCGCAGCACGTCAGGCTCCTCGCCTCGTCGGGAAGGGAACGACCTGATGGTGGATGCTGATGGGGTGACCGGCGCGCCCCGTCGGCCAATCACCCGGGTGATACGCGGCGGCCACCGGGCCCCGGACCGTGCTTCGCGGCTACAGGAGCCCTCGTTCACGGGCCCGTGCCACCGCGCCGGGACGGCTGTGCGCGTCCAGCTTGCGGAAGATCGCCTTCACCTGGGTCTTCACGGTGTTGTGGGAGAGGTACAGCTCCGCGGCGATCTCACGCAGGGTCAGCGGACCGCACAGCGCTCGCAGGACGCGGCGTTCGGCGGCCGACAGTTCCTGTTCCCGGGGCATCTCCGACGCTGTGCCCCCGGCGCCCGCCGCGTCCGATGTGGCCGGCAGGAGGCTGCTGAGAACCCCCGGTGACTCGCACCCCGTAGCGGTGACCACGGCGCTCCGCAACGCCGCTCGTGCCGCACCGCGGTCCCCGCGCCGGTCTTCCAGTCGCGATCGAAGCAGGTGGCACAGAGCGCGGGCGTGCGGTTCGCCGCCCGGGCACGCGGTGCCGGCAAGGGCCTGTTCAGCATGGGCCAGCGATCGGTCCGCCTCGTCCAGGGCGTGGGAACGGAGCGACAGACCCCCGCGGCTGACATGAGCCAACGCGCTCACGAAGTGGCCGCTCAGACCTGTTGCCTCGGCCGTCTCGAGGGCCTGCTCACCAAGGGTCCCGGCGCGTCCCAACCGTCCCGAGAGGCCGGCGCATGCGGCCTGGGCCGCGAGCGCCCGGACCAACACCAGCGCATGGCCCGACGCCCGGGCGCTGCGCGCCCCTTCACCGAGCCAGCCCTGCGACTGCTCGTAGTCCCCGTGCCACATCAGGGCCAGACCACGGGTGACGCATCCCAGCGCCCGCCAGCTCGTCAGAGGACCGGGTCCACGCAACTGGGCAGCGGCGGACTCGGTGAGCCGAGCGGCCGTCAGGATCTCCCCCCGCGAGCAGGACACCGCCGAGCGCACGATGGCCGTCGTGTCCATCGCATCGGTGGCCTCGCCGAACGTGACAGTACCCGGCCGGCCCACATCGGCCAGATCGAGCCAGCAGCGGGCCGACTCCACGTCTCCCCCGGCGAGCGCGGTCATCGCACCGACGACGCACAGCCTGGGATCCGCCGCGACCAGCTCCTTGGGCAGTTGCTCCAGCCAGGGCGCCACATCCGCATGGCGCCCGGCGGCCACCGCGCCCTCCCACGCCCGCAGTACCGCCGCAGTCGCCGTCGTGAGGTCCGCGCCGAGAACCGCGTGCCGGACCGCGAGCGATGTCTCCCCGTGTTGCTCGAACCATCGTGCGGCGGCCTGGTGCCGGTGCACCGACCCACTCGGCCGTTCGGCGTCCACGGTCTTGGCCAGGACGGAGCGCAGGGCGGGATGCAGGCGATGGGTCTCGCGCCCGGGCCCGAGGGGCACCAGGAACTGAACCGCCTGAGCGAGCTGCTGTAGCCGGGCACCGGCTCGGGCGTCGCCGGTCACTGCCCAGCACGGTCCGGGAGAAAGTTCGTCGAGCACGCTGACATCCGCGAGGAAGTCCCGTTGCCGCGTGGTCAGGCGGTCGAGGACCTCGGCTCGGAGATAGTCCGAGATGGCCCGTTCCACACGGGTGAAGTCCTCCGGCTCCCCGGGAACCTCTCGCTGCCGGGCGATCATGTGCGCCGCCAGGCCCAGGCCTGCCGCCCAGCCTTCGGTGACGGCGTAGACCTCCGCGAGCCGCCCGGCCGGCAGGGCGGACGCGTTGCCCGCTCCCGTGCCCCTGAGAAACTCCTCCGCCTCTTCCGGCGTGAAGCGCAGGTCGTCGGGACCGAATTCGGCGATGCTTCCCCGGGCGCGCAGCGCCGGGATCGGGCCGCCCGCCACTCGCCGGGTCGCGATCACGACACGGAATCCCTGGGGAAGCCAGGTGACAAAGTCGGCAAGGGTCCGCAGAGCCTCCCCGTCCGTGAGGAACTCGAGGCCGTCGATAATCAAGGTGGAAAGCCCGTCGGCGACATCCCACGGAAGTCCGCGGACAGGTGCTTCGAGCGGTGGGCTTTCTGCACCGGTGGAAGTTCCGGTAGGGACCGCGGAAACCCCGGGCACAGTGGGACGGGTCTCGCTCAGCGCCCGTGCGATGCCGTCCCACAGACGCTCCGGCGCGTTGTCCCGGGCGTCGAGGTTGAGCCATGCGCACTCGCCCCGGGCCCGAGCCTCCTGCGACCATTCCCCCAGCAGCGACGTCTTGCCCGACCCGGCCGGTGCCGAGACAACCACGATCGGTGCGGAGATGGCATCCAGCCTCCGCAGGAGGCGGGGTCGTGACATCCACAGGCTGGGCTGCGGCTGCGGCCGGAATTTGAATTCAGGCACAAGGGGCGTCATGGTCCTGCCCCGCTCCGGGATTGCAGTGGTCGATTGTTTCTGGTGCCGGCCGGCTTCGCATGCTCCTGAATTCTTGTCGGCCCTCCCTGGCGGGTCAACGGCCACATCGCGCGATTGATCGCTGTTCTCGTCCCGCAGACTTTTCACGCCCTGGTTTGACGTGTTCAAGCGATGGCTCCGCCCGTCCGGACCGCGCCCCCCTGGTGATGCCCTGACCGGCCGGCCCGGGCATCGCCTGTTCATGCGATGTCCGGGTCAGCATGGTCTTCCAGGCGGGCTCAGGGGGCGCTCTCCTCCAGAGCGGCGCTGGTCACCGGGCGCTGGGCGACGGCCATGAGGTCGGCGGTGTGCTGCGGGACGTCTGCGGCGAACTGGTGGTGGACCTGTCCTGGTCGATGTAGAGGTTCGTCCCCTCGGAGCCGTCCGGCAGGAAGACCGGAACGGGCCGCAGGGCCTCGCCGAGCGCGCCGCCCGGGAACTTGCTCGCCAGCTCCATGGCGCTCTCCCCTTGTCCGGGGCGAACGCGGCGATGTACACGAGCGCCTTGACGTTGTCGGCGCCGTGGGCGGTGTCGCCGCTCAGTCCGCGCAGCGAATTGGCCGCGGCTGCCACCACTGGATAGCCGTCCCGCTTCAGCCTCTGGTCGGCTTGCGACGCCGCGAGGCAGCGGACTTACCGCATCGTCGGCGTTTCGGCCAACCCACGTGCGTCCCGGACTCGTTGCAGGGGGCGGGTCGGTGCATTGTCCACACTCCGCTGCGCGCTCTGTCTCGGGGTTTCGACACCGACCGAAATACATGTGTTCGAAACCTCGGGTGGGTCGTTGAGCCTCACGACCACGCTGAACGACCGTCAAGGGGGATCACGTTGACCTCGGCCGCCACGAACGAACAACAGGCCACCGCGCCGCCTCCGCCACCGCCCGCGGAGATCACCTACAGCGGGCAATACTCCGTCAATCCGCTCGCCGAGGTCTCCTTCCGGCGGATGTGCGCGCAGATCCCGGCCGTACTGGCCCGGATCGCCCGGCTGTCGTGGCAGACGGACCGGCGGGCCGTGCAGTTGCTCCTCGGTTGCCAGATGATCACCGGTGTCTCGGCCGCCGTGCTGCTGGCCGCCACCGCCCGCGCCATGGCGCCGGTTCTCGGGGACGAGTCCGCCGCCGCACGGCTGCGCGGGGCCCTGCCGGCGCTGCTGGTGGTGGCCCTCGCCGCCGCGCTAACCCGCGGCGCGGGGGCAGTGGCGTCGTACGCCGAGCGGCGGATCACCCCTCGGCTGACCACGGAGACGGACACGGCCCTGGTTGAGGCGGTCTGCCGGGTGGAGGCGGCAGCATACGCGGAGGAGGGCTTCTCGGACCGGCACGAAGCGGCCGAGATGGGTGTGATCCGCACCCAGGTGATGGTCACCGACGCCCAGCGGTTCCTGTCCGCGCTGATCCGCATGGTCACTGCCGGCGGCGTGCTGTCGGTGCTGAACCCGGTGATGGTGCCGCTGCTCCTGCTCGCCGTGTTGCCGGCGGGTGTCGGCGCGGTCCTGACCGCCCGGGTCGACTACGAAATCCACTACGCCAACGTCGCCGACCGCAACGTGCGCGGCATGATGCGATGGTGGGCGACCACGTCGAAGTACGGCGACGAAGTCCGCGCCAACTCCATGACCGACTACCTGGTGTTCTGGTACCGGGCCCTGTCCGAGCGATGTGACCGGCGAACCCTGGCCGCCGCGCCGCGGACCCTGCGGATCGCTCTGCTCTCCTCGCTGGCCGGCGGCGTGTTCCTCGTCGCGGCCTGGGGAGCCCTCGGGTGGCTGGCCGTGACTGGCCGGATCGCACTCGCGGTCGCGGCCACGGCTGTCATCGCCATCCAGACCACGCTCGCCGCCCTCTCGCAGGTGGTCATCAACGGGGCCGCGGTGTTCCACACCAGCCTGTATCTGAGCGACATGCAGTCCTTCCTGGACGACGCAGCCGCCCGTGCCCCCGAGCGCGGCCCCCGCGAGATCGCAGCGCCGGTCGAGGTGATCCGGCTCCAGGATGTCGTCTACCAGTACCCGGGCAAGGACAAGCCCGCCGTGGACGGTGTCTCCCTCACCCTGGAGCGAGGCCGGATCCTCGCGATCGTCGGAGCGAACGGCTCAGGGAAGTCCACGCTCACCCGGCTGCTGACCGGTATCTACCTACCCGACAAGGGGAAGGTCACCTGGAACGGTACCGACCTCGCCGAGGTCGACCCCGCGACTGTCTGGCGCTGCACCGGTCTGGTGCCGCAGATCTTCGCCCAGTGGCCGCTGCGGGTCCGCGAGAACGTCACCCTCGGCCAGCCCCGTACCCACAATGACACCCCCGTGTGGGAAGCCATCGACGCGGTCGGCCTGCGTGAGGCTGTCGAAGACCTCCCCGCCGGCCTGGACACGCTGCTGTCCCGGGATGTCTTCGGCGGGTCGGAGCTCTCCGGGGGGCAGTGGCAGCGCGTCGCGTGCTCCAGGGCCCTGTACCGGCGGCCCGAGCTGCTCATCCTCGACGAGCCCACCTCCCAGATGGACCCACGCGGCGAGCACCGAATCTTCGAACAGATCAAGGCTATTGCCGCCGACCGCATCACCATCGTGGTCACCCACCGCCTGGAAAACACGAAGATCGCCGATCACATCGTCGTGATGGAGCATGGCCGGATCACCGAACAGGGCCGGTACGACGACCTCGTCCACGCCGGCGGTACCTTCGCCGAGCTCCTCGAACTCTCTCAGGACCGCTGACCGTTCTCTCCGCACCCGTCCCGGCGGTCGCTCAGCGGGACGGGCACTGCCAGGAGGAGCCGTGACTCTTTCCCCCACCGCAGCCGACGGCCGGGGCTTCCCCGCGTGCGACTCGCACCCGGTGAACGGCGTGCGGAAGAGGAACCCGCCGCCCGCCGAAGTGCAGCGCCGGGCGAAGCAGCGCATCGGGCCCATCGCGACCGTACGCGATGCCTCGCACGACCGGCCCGCCTCCCGGGTCCGGGAGCCGGCGCTGCGGCCGGTCACCCACCTGGCACCGGACATCCTCGCGGCTTGCCGGCAGCGGCGACGGCTGAACGCCAACGCCTTGGCCGCCACCACACCGGAGGGATACGACCGGCTGCGCGAGTCTGGTCAGCGGCGGGCGGCCGCAGCGCTGTTGGACAGCTGCCCGTTGCCGGCCCGCGCCACGTGGCCGGCGTCCTGGGAATCTCCGTGGCGCCATCGACAACCTGATGCACCGCGAGCCCGACCTGCTGCACGGGCTGGACTTCGCCGACGGCGCCCGCTGGATGTGCCCGTCACCGCGCGGAAGCCTAAGACCCCGACGCGCTGTTGACCTGCAACCACGATCCGTTCTACGCGTTGTGGGACCCCGACCGCGGCCACAGCACCCCGCGGCACACCCCAAGCTTCGACCGCTGCCATACCGCCTGCGGCAACAGTTTGGCCGTCCTGCCGCCGCCTCGTGGGAAACCGCACGTCGGCACCGTCGGGCGGAACGATCCGCTTCCGGGACCGTCGCCGCCAAGCATTGACGAGGATTTCGGCAAGAGGGTGGGCAGGCCGCCGTATCCGATTGCACCCGGTCATTCCGGATGTCCGAGGCGTAGCGCAGCGGTGTGGCGGAGAGCGGGCCGAACCGCCGGGTCAGGGTCGAGGCAGCTGGGAGAGCGCGGCGCGGCCGATCTGTAGAAGGGCCGAGCCGTCCATGTTCGTCTTGGCGAGGAACTCGATGCCCTGGAGGACCGCGAGGAGCAGACGTCCGAGTTCTTGCGGGTCGGCCCCGGGATCCACGTCTCCTTCATGCTGCGCCTCCTTGACGCAGACGATCAGGAGGTCTTCAACAGCCTGATAGGTTGCTCGGGCCCGGGAGACCACCTCGGGATCCTGACTGTGCAGCTCGGACGTGCTGTTGACCATGAAACAGCCGCGTCGCTGCGCGTCTCCCGCGAAGCCGTTGGCCGCGCCTTCCAGGAGGTGGGTCAGGCGCTCCAGGGCCGGGCCCGGTCCGGTGAGGATCTGCCGGACGCTGGTGAGCTGCTCGTCGCGATAGCTGTCCAGTACGTGCAGGAAGAGCTGGCGCTTGTCACCGAACGCGCCGTACAGGCTTCCTTTGCCCAGGCCTGTGGCGGTCATCAGGTCTTGCAGCGACGTGGCCCCGTAGCCGCGGTTCCAGAACTGCTCGCGCACGGACTCCAGAACCTGGTTCTCATCGAAGTTTCGGGGACGCGCCATAGCGCTCATGCTACCGCTTTTTGACCTTTCGGTCCATATTGGCTCGACGTCCTGGAGCGCCGTCTGTACCGAGAAAGCAGCCAGCGTGACAAGCACACGAATGAAGAGACGCCGGTGGCGTACTAGAAGCCCAGATCGCTCAGCCCGGGATGATCGTCCGGGCGACGTCCCAACGGCCAGTGGTACTTGCGGTCCGACTCCTGGATGGGCAGGTCGTTGATGCATGCCAGCCGTACGCGCATCAGCCCCTCGTCGTTGAACTCCCAGTTCTCGTTTCCGTAGGAGCGGAACCAGTTCCCCGAGTCGTCGTGGCACTCGTAGGCGAAGCGCACGGCGATGCGGTTGCCGTGGAATGCCCAGAGCTCCTTGATGAGCCGGTACTCCTGCTCTCTGGTCCACTTCCGGGTGAGGAAGTCGATGATCTCCTCGCGCCCGGTGACGAACTCCGCACGATTGCGCCACCGGCTGTCGGGCGTGTAGGCGAGGGCGACCCTCCGGGGATCGCGGGTGTTCCAGGCGTCCTCAGCGAGCCGGACCTTCTCGATGGCGGTCTGTTCGGTGAAGGGAGGTGCCGGAGGGTTCGAGGGCATGGTGCCTCCTGGATTGAACGGTGCGGGCCCTCGGCCGCCGTTGCGACCGGCCGTGGACGCCCTCATCCGACATCGGCTGGGTCGTGATCGCAACGTTTCCGGGTCCACTCGACGGGCCGGCGCGCAGCGCCATCGCGCTCCTGGCGCCAGGAGGGCTCACCGGAGAATCACAGTGGCGTCCATCTTGAGCTTCGACGTTGTCGACGTTTTCCTCCGGCACGATGTTCTCACCCAGCGTGCGGAGGTAGTCGGCAACCTCGGCGGGCGTCGTGCGCCGGCCCGTCCATGGCAGCCGGGGGGTCCGGGCACGTACCAGTCGATCTCCTTCGCGAACAATTCGGCAACGGCGTCAGGGTCTCCACCGGCGGAGCGCATCCGGCACCTTCACGCGACTCGCGGCGCTGGCGACCGCCGCACGCCAGAAATCGGAGGCCGCATGGGCGCAACGACCCAGGACTCCGTTCACGATGCCGACAGCGCGGTGATCACGAGCCAGCTCCGGAGCGGATGCCGCGACGCCGCGCCCATGCGACGGAAGGACATAAACCCACCGACGCATTCTGGAATCCTCGTTCCGGGTGCCCCTCCAAACATTCCGCTTGCCGTTGCACCCGGCCACGCATACGTAAGCGAAATTCACGGTGACTCTCCGATGTTCCCCCGTGCCAGTGCGTTGGCGTCCGCGATTCCTGCTTCGTGACATGCGAGGTGTCCCATTCGATCTGCTGCGTTGCCCTCCCAGTGGGTAGGGTTTAGCGTCATGCATGTGGCACCCGGCGCCATCTGTCGCGAGACACCACGCCGCCGAGGGAAACGTTCCCAAGTCTCCGCGACGACCGCCCTGCTCTTTGTCGCATCTGTACGGCTGGTACGCGGGCGGATTTGACGCACACCCCGCGCCGATCGGCGCTCGGAGGTCGACGTGCCCCCCACGCGACACGAGACGGTGACCATCAAGGGCCAGGAAGTCTTCTATCGTGAGGCCGGCCCCGGGGACGCACCGGTCGTCCTGCTCCTCCACGGATTCCCGAGCAGCTCGCACATGTTCCGCCATCTTGTCCCCGCATTGGCCGACCGCTATCACGTGATCGCCCCCGACCACGTGAGCTACGGCCACTCGGCCATGCCCAAGGTCAACGAATTCGACTACACCTTCGACAACCTCGCCGGTGTCACCGCCGGGCTGCTGGACCATCTGGATATCAGGCGCTTCTCCGTCTACGTGCACGACTATGGGGCGCCGATCGGCTGGCGGCTCGCGCTGGACCCCTCGTTCGACGTCAGTGCGATCATCTCGCAGAGCGGCAACGCCTACATGGAGGGCTTCGCCCGTCCCTTCTGGGACGACCTCTTCGCCTACGCCACCCATCCCGGCCCTGACACAGAACCGGGCGCACGGGCCAAGTTCAGCCGTGAAACGACTCGTTGGCAGTACGAGAACGGTTCCACCGACAACAGCCTGGTCAGCCCGGACAGCTGGACCCTCGACCAGTTCCTGTTGGAGCGGCCCGGCAACGACGAGGTCCAGCTGGCACTGTTCCGCGACTATCCGACCAACATCGACGGATACCCGCAATTGCAGGAGTACTTCCGCACCAGCCAGGTTCCCCTGCTCGCGGTATGGGGCCAAGGGGACGAGATCTTCGGGCCGGACGGCGCACGTGCGTTCTCCCGTGACCTTCCGGAAGCGGAAGTCCGCCTGTTGCCTGCCGGACACTTCGCCCTGGAGACACATCTGGACGCCATCAGCGGGTATGTCCACGGTTTCCTCGGGCGCGTCCTTACGTGAGGGAAACGGGCGGCAGCACCCGATGCAACTCGCTTCCCTGCCACAGCCGCAGAGGAAGCCGCCACAGGAGAGGTGGCGTGGTGGCCACGTTGGCAGCAGTGAATGTCGGGATGCCGAAAGACGTTCCCTGGCACGGCAGGACCGTTTACACCGGCGTCTACAAGCACACGGTTTCCGGGCCGCGCATGGTACGACGGCTGAACATCGACGGGGACGGACAGGGTGATCTGGGCGGGCACGGCGGTGAGCAGCGGGCGGTGCTGGTGTACCAGCTCGACTCGTACCGCTTCTGGGCCAAACAGCTGGGGCGCGATGACCTGACTCCCGGTCAGTTCGGTGAGAACTTCACCGTCGACGCCCTGCCCGACGACGAGGTCTGCATCGGGGACCGCTACCGCATCGGCGACGCCCTCTTCGAGGTCACCCAGCCCCGGGTGACCTGCTATCGGGTGGGCCTGCGGATGGGAGAGCCGCGCATGGCGGCACTGCTCGTGGCCCAGCACCGCCCCGGCTTCTACCTCCGGGTGATCGAGGAGGGCGAGGTCGAGGCCGGCCAGGAGATCGTCAAGGTCGCCACCGGGCCCGAGGCGATGACCGTCGAGGAGATCGACCGGGTGCTCTACCTGCCCGAGCACACGCGCGAGCAGGTAGAGCGGGCCCTGCGGATACCCGCGCTCAGTCCCGGGTGGCAGGGCTCCATGCGGACCCTTCTGGACCAGTCCAACGGCGAGGACCGCGGTTCCTCGGGCAGCGCGGGACTCAGTACAGCTGCTACCGCTCCGCCGCCTGCCTGGCCGGGCTTCCGGCCGCTGACCGTCGAGCGCGTCCAGTCCGAGAGCCGCAGTGTGTTCTCCCTGCACGTGGCAGCCGCTGACGGCTCCGAGTTGCCGACCGCGCTGCCTGGCCAGTTCCTCACCGTGAGGGTCCAGCCCGAGGGCGACGTGCCGCCGCTGATCCGCAGCTACTCGCTGTCCGGCCGGCCGGGCGCGGGCGCCTACCGCATCAGCGTCAAAGTCGAACCGCACGGTGCCGCCAGCAACGAGCTGCGGGCCCACATCCGCGTCGGGGACCGTTTGGAGGCCGCCGCGCCCCGCGGCACCTTCTGCTTGACCCAGGGCGACAATCCGGTGCTGCTCATGTCGGCGGGGATCGGCGTGACACCCGTGCTGGCCATGCTGCACAGCCTCGCTCACGACCGCTCCGCCCGCCAGGTGTGGTGGCTGCACGGAGCGAGGAACGGCACCGAGCATCCCTTCGCCCAGGAGAGCCGCGCCCTGATCGCCGCACTCCCCAACGCCCGGTCGACCGTCTACTACAGCAGACCGGCCGCGGCCGACCGCCAGGGCGTCGACTACGCGGAGGCGAGCCGCCTGTCGGCCGACCGCGTTCGCGGACTCGGCCTGCCCACCGACGCCGACGCCTACCTGTGCGGACCCGCGGACTTCATGCGCGACGTCACCGCCGCGCTCATCGATTCCGGGCTGGAGGCCGACCGGATCCACACAGAGCTCTTCGGCGCCGCGCAGTCTCTCACCCCTGGGATCAAGGGGTCCACGGTCACACCAGCGCCCCACCAGCCCCCGGGCCCCGCCGGCAGCGGACCCGAGGTCTCCTTCGCCCGCAGCGGTCTTCACGTCCCCTGGAACGACGCCCGGGAGTCCCTGCTCGAACTTGCCGAAGCCTGCGATGTCCCGGTCCAGTGGTCGTGCCGCACCGGCGTGTGCCACACCTGCGAACTCGCCCTGATGTCGGGAACCGTCGACTATTCCCCCGACCCCGTCGAGCCGCCGGCCGAGGGCGACATCCTGATCTGCTGCTCCAAGCCCACCGACGACGTTGTCCTGGACCTGTAGCGCAGCCGAATCGCGGTCTGGATGACTTTCATCGGTAGGTCACAGGGAATGGTCGAAGCGGCGGTCAGATCTGGTTGAGGCCACCGTCGACGAAGAGCTCGGCTCCGGTGATGAAGCTGCTCTGGTCGCCGGCGAGGAAGAGCGCGGCGGCAGCGGCCTCGTCGGGACGGCCCATCCGGCCCAGGGGGATCTGACTCGCGAAGGATGCCTGCATCTTGGCGGCCCCCTCCGCGTCGGCAGCCAGGCCGGAGATGCCAGGGGTGTCGATGGGACCGGGGACGAGGGTGTTCACTCGGATCTTTCGACTCCTGAGCTCATTGGCCCAGGTACGGGAGAAGGAGCGGATAGCGGCCTTGGACGCGGCGTAGACGCCAAAGGCTTCGGTACCCGAGGTGGCGGCGGTCGACCCGGTGAGAATCACCGAGGCCCCATCGTTGAGCAGCGGGAGCGCCTTCTGGACGGTGAAGAGCATTCCCTTCACGTTGATGCCGAAGGTCGAGTCGAAGTGCTCCTCGGTGACCTGCTCAAGAGTGGCGAACTCGCCGCCGCCCGCGTTGGCGAACAGCACGTCGATCCGGCGACCCTGTTCGGCGACAGCCGCGTACAGACGGTCGATGTCGCCAAGGTTGGATACGTCGCTCCGGACGGCGGTGGCGCCCGGGCCGATCTCGGCCAGCGCGGCGTCAAGGGCGTCCTGGCGCCGGCCGGTGATGAACACGTGTGCGCCCTCATGTGCGAATCGTTTGGCGGTTGCCAGCCCGATCCCGCTGTTACCGCCAGTGACGATGGCTGTCTTGCCGGCAAGCTGTCCCATGATCAAGGCTCCTACTGTTGCTACAGGGATGAGTCCCGAACCGAGTGTCACGGGCTCAGTTTTGGACTATACGGTAAAGAACCGGGTTACGGACCGTGCGGTCAAGAAGTGTGACGCGAACGAAGTCGCCCGGGGCGGCTCCGAAGCCGCCCTCGCACCCAGCCCTGGCACGGCGTCTCGCGACCGCGCGCCAGGGATCCCGCCGCAGGCCGCCCATGAATCTCACCTGATTGCTCCACTCAGCGCGCCTACGGCTTGCACGCACTCAGAGGATGTAAGCGGTTCGCCTACGGGGGCACAGGAGGGGAGGTAGTGTGGTCGGATGGCGCGAGGTCGTCTCCGAGTTTGCCGGGACCGCGCTCCTGCTGCTCTTTGGCCTAAGCGCGATAGTTATGGATTTCTCGCAGGGTTCTCCCATGATGTCACTCATTCCGAGCGGGGATCTGCGTCGACTCCTGACAGCTGTGATCTTCTCTTTCTGCGGCACTCTCATCGTCTACTCCCCGTTGGGTCGCATCAGCGGGGGGCATATCAACCCGGCTGTCACTGTGGCCTTCTTGCAACTAGGGAAAATAAGCCCAAAGAGTGCCATTGCCTACATAGTTGCCCAGGTTGCGGGAGCGGTGACCGGGGCGGCGATCGTTGCGCTTGCCTGGCGGCATCGAGCCACGAACTCGCGCCTGACGGTTACGGTTCCTGGACCTGAGGGAGTGTGGGCGGCCCTGGCAGTCGAGGCGGTGGCGACCTTTCTGCTCATATCTCTCATATTGTCCCTTCTTGAGACACCTCGCCTGATGCCCTTCACTGCTGCGGCAGCGGGTGTTTTGGGGATCGTATTGGTTTTCCTGGCAGCGCCCATCTCGGGAGCTGGATTGAATCCCGCACGGAGCCTCGCTCCCGCCGCAATCGGCAACACGTGGGATGATCTGTGGGTGTATCTGCTGGCCCCTGTGTGCGGTTCTCTCGGCGCGGCGACAACGCATCAAATGAGGCGGCGCACCATCCCATGTGCGAAACTAATTCATGACAGATCTTACGTATGTCACCTCAAAGACTGTCTCTATAGGGAAACGCAGTTTCGTGGGACTTGAAGAGATCGCTGTGTCCTTCTTGCAACGGATTACCAGGTGGGGACGAATCCACCATCGATGATCATGTCGCTGCCGGTGATGTTGCGTGCCTGGTCGCCGGCGAGGAACAGGACCAGGTCGGCGACTTCCTCGGGCGTGGAGAACCGTCCGGTGGCGGTGGAGCCGGCCACCTGCGCGACCACGTCGTCGGGGGTGATGTCCGCGGCGGCGGAGACGGTGGCCGCGACGCCGTCCTGGGCCAGCCACAGGTCGGTCTGCACCGGTCCGGGGCTGACGGTGTTGACGCGGATGCCCTTGGGCCCGACTTCTTTCGACAGAGCCTTGGAGAAGGCGACGAGTGCGGCCTTTCCGGCGCTGTAGTCGATCACCATCGGGTCGGGCAGGGTGGCGTTGACGGAAGCGACCGTGACGATCGAGCCCTGCCCGGCCTCCAGCATGGGCGGCAGGGCCGCTCGGGTGACCCGTACCGCGCTGAGCAGGTTCATATCGAGGATGTGCTGCCAGTCGGCATCGGTCACGGACAGGAATCCGCCGGTCCGGGCAGGTGCGGCGCCGACGTTGTTGACCAGGACGTCGACGCGCCCCCTGGCCTCGTGGATGAGCCGCTCTGCGTCCTGCGGTTTGCTGAGGTCGACGGGAACCCAGGTGACCGTGCCCTCCTTCACCAGCGCGTCCAGTTGGGGTGTCGTGGTGCGGGATCCGGCGATGACCGTCGCCCCGGCCTGCGCGAGAGCTGTGACGACAGCCAGTCCGATGCCCTTGCTGGCACCGGTCACCACGGCGGTGCGGCCTTGCAGTGGGGTGTTCATTCGTGCTCCTGGTTCTACGGGTGCCGATGTGCACCGGTGCTTCCGGACGGGTCCAGCGCCGGCCAGGGGTCCGCGGCGCTGGTGGCGAGCTGCCTGGTGGCCCAGCCCCGGCCCGCTCAGCGGCTGCGGCCGGCAGGAGGCTCTTGCCTACCCCGGCCCTTGCCGGCCGACGATCAGCTGCTTCTCCATCAGTTCCCCTGTCCCCTGCCAAGCGTTGCGGCAGCGACAGCTGCTGGACTGCGGCGGTCGCGGTCCTGGTACACAGCACATCACGCCAGCTGTTCGAGACAGCACATGAGAGGCCCTCTCCTCCCTCGGAGGGCAGAGCGCAGATTGCCTGAAACGCCCTCTCCCGATCCTCGCCGTGACCGCCCTGCACGGCACGATGACCAAGGACGCGCACGGCGCCTGGTCCGCCTGCTCGCCGTAGCCGTCGCCATCGCCGTCGCCATCGCCATCGCCATCGCCATCGCCATCGCCATCGGCGACCATCTGGCCTTCGCCTCACTCCACCACCGCGTGCCTGGTACCGGCTTTCCTAGGGAACCGTGCCCAGGAAAAGATCTCCCTGTATGCCAGGGCTCTCCGTCGCGACGATGGATTCCGCAAGGCGCCTTCGCACAGGAAGGCCGCCCCGCCACACACCTGCCCGTGTGGCGGCGAACCGCGCGTCCCACGGAGAGGGCAAGCCTCATGAACGCCGCCGCCGAGCCGGCCGTCCTCCCCTCCCGGAGGCCCCGGCACCGCACCGCTGACCACGGCCGGACGTACCGTCCCCGGCACTTTCGCACCGTGGTCGGCGTTGTGTTCGTCGTCATGGCCGCCAGCAGCGCGCCGTCTCCGCTGTACGGGCTCTACCAGCAGCGATGGCACTTCGGTACGACCACCTCGACGGTCGTGTACGCCTGCTACGCCCTCGGCGCGATCCTGACCCTCCTCCTCGCCGGGGGCCTGGCCGAGCGCCTGGGGACGCAACGGACGATCGTGGCGGCACTGGCCACCGTCGTCGTCAGCTTCCTCGTGTTCCTCGTGGCCACCGGGGCCTGGGCTCTGTGTCTGGCCCGCCTGGTCCAGGGCGTCGCGGTCGGCTTGCTCACCAGCAGCGCGGGGTCGGCACTGGCCGACCTTCACCGGGACCACAGTCACCAGGCCGCGTCGGCTGCCAACAGCGCGGCGACCTCGACAGGCATCGCGCTGGGCGCGGTCTTCTCCGGCCTCGCCGTGCAGTTCGCTCCCGCGCCGCTGGTCACGCCGTTCGTCGTGCTGACCGTCCTGTCCATCGGCGGGCTCCTCCTGGTGCGGTCGATTCCCGCCTGGCAGACCGTGCCGTACCGGCTCGGGCCCTGGCGCCCCCGGGTGCTGCGGCTGGGTGCGGAGCCACGCGGGACCCTGCTTCGGGTCGCCCCTGTGGTGACGGCCGGCTGGGCGGTCGTGGGCCTGTATCTGGCACTGGGCGTCGACCTGGTCGCCGACCTGCTGCACACCACCGACAGGGCGCTGTCCTCGCTGGTCATCCTTGTGGTGCAGGGCTGCGGCGGCATCGCTCCGATGCTGCTGCGGAGGCTTGGTGACCGGGCGGCGTCGGTGACGGGGTGCGCGCTGCTGGTGGCCGGGGTCGGGGTGTCCGTGATCGGGTTCGACACGGTTCACGCCGTGCTGTTCTTCCTCGGCGCGGCGATCACCGGCGCGGGCTTCGGGCTGTCCTTCATGGGGTCCACCAGCACCGTGACGGCGGCAATGATCGCCGGGGGCCACCCCGAGCTCCTGCCGGGGTTCTTCGCCCTGGCCTACCTGGCGGTGAGTGTGCCGGTGGTCGCCCTGGGCGCCGCCGCTTCCCGGATCGGCGTCGCCGCCGCCTTCTCGTGGTTCGGGCTGCTGGTGGCCCTGCTCGCCGTGCCGGCGGGCGTCCTCGCCGCCCGTCGGGGCCGGCCCGGGTCCCACTCGACGATTCGCTCCGTCTGATCTGTTTTTTCTACCATCGAACGAATGAAAGGCAGTGGCATGACCACTTGGTTCATCACGGGCGCGTCCCGCGGTTTCGGCCTGGAGATCGCACGTCAGGCACTCGAGCGGGGCGACAAGGTCGTGGCGACGGCCCGTAGGCCCCAGGACGTCCGGGACGCCCTCCCCGGATACGGTGACAGCCTGCTCGCCGTCACCCTGGACGTCACCGACGAGGTACAGGCCCGCGAAGCCGTGGAGGCGGCCGTCGAGCGGTTCGGCACGATCGACGTCCTGGTCAACAACGCCGGACGCGGCGTGCTGGGCGCGGTGGAGGAAACCTCCGATGCCGCGATCCGCTCGGTCTACGACACCAATGTCTTCGGTCTGGCCAACGTCACCCGCGCCGTACTGCCGGTCATGCGCCGGCAGAGGTCGGGCCGCGTTCTCAACCTGAGTTCCGTCGGGGGCTTCCAGAGCGCGGCGGGCTTCGGCGTCTACTGCTCCACCAAGTTCGCCGTGGAAGGCCTCTCCGAGGCGATGCGCGCCGAACTGGCACCGCTGGGTATCCAGGTCACGATCGTCGAGCCGGGATATTTCCGTACCGACTTCCTCGACGCCACCAGCCTGCTCACGGAGGGCCAGGTCATCTCCGACTACGCCGACACCGCCGGCGCCGTGCGCCAGGCAGTGCCCGGGCTCAACCACGCCCAGCCCGGTGACCCCGTCAAGGGCGCCACGGCCATCCTCGTGCTCGCCGACGCCGCCCAGCCGCCGCTGCGCGCTCAGCTCGGCAGCGACTGCGTGGCGGCCATGGACGACAAGATCGCTCAGCTTCGCGAGGAGACCGACACCTGGCGGGAGCTGGCCCTGTCCACCGACCATGACGACGCGAAGGTCGCCGGCTGACCGGTCGCACGACCCGGCACGGCTCGTACGAGAAGGAGGCCGCCGTGACAGAACTCGGCGCATACCTGCGCGCATGCCGTGCCCGGGTCAGTGCGGAGCAAGTGGGGCTGCCCACCTCCGGGCACCGCCGGGTGCCGGGACTGCGGCGCGAGGAACTCGCCTCGCTGGCAGGCGTCAGCGTGGACTACATCGTGAGGCTGGAACAAGGCCGTGCGAAGTCGGCCTCGCCCGCCATCCTCTCGGCCCTGGCCAGGGCACTTGAGCTGCGCCCCGACGAGGAGGAGTACCTGTTGAGGTGTGCGGCCGAAGCCGGCGTCTCCGGTGGGGCGAAGCCGACCGCACCGAGGAACCAGCAGGTGCCGCGGGCGACCCAGGTCCTGCTGGACAGCATGGTGAACGTCCCGGCGCTCGTGCTCGGCCGTCGCATGGACATCCTGGCGTGGAACAGCCTGAGCGCGGCGCTGTTCACCGATTACTCCAGGCTGCCGGCCAAGCGGCGCAACCACATGTGGCTCACCTTTCTCGACCCCGAGGTCCGCGGGTTGTACGCGAACTGGGAGAGAGTCGCTCAGGAGTGCGTGGCCTATCTCCGCATGGACGCCGCCCGCTACCCGGACGATCCCGAACTCGCCCGGCTCGTAGGGGAACTCTCCCTGAAGGACCCCGACTTCCGCCGATGGTGGTCCGACCACAGGGTGCGGGGCCAGCGTCAGGGCCGCAAGGAGTTCGTCCACCCCGTCGCCGGGGAGCTGAGCCTGGACTTCCAGGTGCTCGATGTGCGGGGGTCCACGGACCAGAGTCTGCTCGTCTACACCGCGGAGCCGCACTCGCCGAGCGCGCAGGCCCTGACCTTCCTGGCCGGCTGGGCCGCCACCGAACTCCCCGCAAGGCCGACGGACCCGGCCGGCCGGTCCAAGGACGAGCAGTCGCCGCGTTGATGACCGGGGGAGCCGACTCCCCCGGTCATCAATGACTCCCCCGGTCATCAATTCCGATACAAAAGGGACATTCATCCTCAAGTTTACAAACCTACCGACCCGGACTAGTTTCACACCAGCGACAACCTCCCGCAGGTGTGCGGCCACGTCTTCCCCTCAACGGAATGTCCCTTCCGGCAACAAACCCACCGGGAAGACCAGAATTGAGGCACCATGAAGCAGGTCGACGTCACCCTGAACGTCAACGGCACACTCCACCGGCTCCGCCTCGACACGCGGGTCACGCTGCTCGACGCGCTGCGTGATCACATCGGCCTCACCGGCGCGAAGAAGGGGTGCGACCAGGGCGCGTGCGGGGCCTGCACGGTCATGGTCGACGGCAGGCGCGTCGTGTCGTGTCTGGCGCTGGCCGCCCAGTACGAGGGACGCGAGATCACCACCGTGGAAGCCCTGTCGGTCGACGGCGAGTTGCACCCCATGCAGGCGGCCTTCGCCCGGCATGACGCCTTCCAGTGCGGCTACTGCACACCGGGGCAGATCATGTCCGCGATCTGCCTCATCGCCGAGGGACGCGCGAACTCGGACGACGACATCCGCGAGTTCATGAGCGGCAACATCTGCCGCTGCGGCGCCTATCCGAACATTCGCGCGGCGATTCGCGAAGTGATGGCGGAAGGCTGATCATGCACCCCTTCGAGTACGCCCGGGCCACCGACGCCGACCAGGCCGTGGCCGTGGTCACCGCCGATCCGCACGCCTCGTTCCTCGCCGGCGGAACCACGCAACTGGATCTCATGAAGGACGGGGTTCTCCACCCCGACCGGCTCGTCGACATCACCCGTCTCCCCCTCGGCGGCATCACGCACACCGCCTCGGCGATCCGGGTCGGCGCGCTCACGACGATGGAGGAGCTGGCCGCCGATCCCGTCGTGGGCGAGCGGCTGCCCTTCGTACGCGAAGCCCTTCTGCTGGGCGCCTCGACACAGCTGCGCAACATGGCCACCGTCGGCGGCAACCTGCTCCAGCGGGCCCGGTGCCGCTACTTCAGAGACCCCACCGTCGCCGCCTGCAACAAGCGCACCCCGGGCTCAGGGTGCGCCGCCATCACGGGAATCCAGCGGATGCACGCCATCCTCGGCACCAGCGACCACTGCATCGCCCTGCACGCCTCGGACGTCGCGGTACCGCTGACAGCGCTCGACGCGCTCGTCCATGTCCAGGGCGCGGACGGATCACGGTCGATCCCCCTCACCCGGTTCTACCTGCCGCCGGGCGACACGCCCCACATCGAGAACGTACTGCGGCACGGTGAACTGATCACCGCTGTCGAGATCCCGCTGCTTCCCGAACGGGCTCGCTCCCACTACCTCAAGGTCCGTGACCGGGTGTCCTACGAGTTCGCTCTCGTCTCGGCCGGCGTCGCTCTCGTGATCGAGGACGGCCTCGTTCGGGAGGCCCGGGTGGCGCTGGGCGGGGTGGGCACGGTCCCCTGGCGTGCCTGGGACGCCGAGGAGATCCTGCGGGGGGCACGCGCCGGCTCCGACTCCTTCCGCGACGCGGCGGAGGCGGCCCTCCGGGAGGCCAGGCCGCTGCCCGGCACCGCGTTCAAGGT
This sequence comes from Streptomyces sp. NPDC029138, assembly GCF_055564375.1. Lineage (NCBI taxonomy): Bacteria > Bacillati > Actinomycetota > Actinomycetes > Kitasatosporales > Streptomycetaceae > Streptomyces > Streptomyces sp. NPDC029138. The sequence continues at coordinate 90,175 of NZ_JBVHWM010000023.1, read as the reverse complement.
GGAGCTGGCCAAGCGCACGCTCGTCCGCACTCTGGAGACCGTCGCAGGAGCGCTGTCATGACGACTCTCGAAGCCGGCAGGATCGTCGGCGCGGGCATCGACCGCGTGGACGCCCCCCTGAAGGTGGCCGGAGAGGCCCGGTACCCCAACGACTTCTCCTTCCCCGGCATGGCGCACGCCGCCTTGGTCGGCAGCACCATCGCCGCGGGGCGCGTCCGCGGCATCGACGTGGCCGATGCCCTGGCGGCACCGGGTGTGCTGACCGTCATCACGCATCTGAACGCGCCGAAGCTGAAGCGCGGGCCGATGACGCTGCTGGGCGGATCACCACCCGCTCCGATGCAGGACGACCGCGTGCTGCACTACGGTCAGCACATCGCGGTCGTGGTGGCGGAGAGCGCGGAGCAGGCCCGGTACGCCGCCCGGCTGGTGCGCGTCGAGTACGAGGCGACCGAGGCCCTGCTCGACGTCGAGGACCCCCGGGCCGAGATCGTCGAGAACCCCTGGGGACTGGACACCGAACGCGGAGACGTGAACGCCGGATTCGCCGCGTCCGACGTGGTCGTCGAGGGGACCTACACCACCCCCGACAACACCAACAACCCCCTCGGCCTGATGACGACCGTCGCGTCCTGGCACGGCGACGCGCTCACGGTGCACGACTCCACGCAGTGGCCCCACAACGTGCGCACCTCGCTCGCCACGGTCTTCCAGATCCCGGAGAGCGGGATCAGAGTCCTGGCCCCCTTCGTCGGGGGCGGCTTCGGCGCCGGACTGCGGGTGTGGCCGCACGTGATCCTCACCGTGCTGGCGGCCCGCGAGGTCAACCGGCCGGTCAAGCTGGTGCTGACCCGGCCCGAGATGTTCACCTCCGTGGGGCACCGGCCCGACAGCGTCCAGCAGATCAGGATCGGTGCCACCCGTGACGGACAGCTCGTCGCCATCGAGCATCACGGCATCTCGTCGGTCGCGATGGAGGACGACGACTACGAACCCGTCTCCTTCGGTTCGGCCGTCGCCTACGCCTGCCCCAACGTCCTGACCCGCGACCGGCAGGCGCGCCTGAACATCCCCTGCCCGGGCTCCATGCGCGCGCCGGCCGAGGGACAGGGCAACTTCGCTCTGGAGTCCGCGATCGACGAGGTCGCCCACGCCCTGGGCATGGACCCCCTTCAGTTCCGTCTGCGCAACTACGCGGAACGGCACCCGCTCCTCGACCTTCCCTGGTCGAGCAAGGCGCTGCGGGAGTGCTGCCTGGAGGGCGCCGACCGGTTCGGCTGGTCACGGCGGACGCCGGAGCCGGGCTCCATGCGTGACGGCCGCTGGCTCGTCGGCTACGGCATGGCCGGCGTCTCCTATCCCTTCTACCAGGTGCCGTGCCAGGCCCGTGCCACCGTGCGCCGTGACGGCTCGGCCTATGTGCGCAGCGCCGCCACCGACATCGGGACCGGCACCTACACGGTCATGACCCAACTGGCCGCCGAACTCCTGGGCCTGGACGTCACCCGGGTGCGTTTCGACCTCGGTGACTCCGACATGCCCTACGCGCCCCAGGCCGGCGGGTCCGGGCTCACCGGCGCCCTCGGCAACGCGGTCCACGCCGCCTGCCGGCGCCTGGTGCGGGAATTCCTGGAGGTGGTCCGCGACGACGCCGCCTCGCCCCTGCGGGGAGCGGCCGTGGACGAGGTGACCGTCACCGGCGGCCGCGTTCACCGCGTCGGTGATCCCGAGCAGGGAGAGTCGTACGTCGACATCCTGGCCCGTCACGGCCTGGAGGAACTCAGCGCCGACGGCAGAAGCACGCCACCCGCCAGCGAGGAACTGGGGATGGCCATGGCGGGCGCCTTCGGGGCCAAGTTCGTCGAAGTGCGCGTCGACCGGGACCTGGGCCTGCTGCGCGTGGCACGCGTGGTCTCCGTCATCGACGGCGGCCGCATCCTCAACGAGAAGACGGCCACCAGTCAGATCGTCGGCGGCACAGTGGGCGGCATCAGCCAGGCCATGTTCGAGGAGACCGCCACCGACCGGGACACCGGACGCATCGCCAACGCCACGTTCGGCGACTACCTGATGCCGGTGAACGCCGACATCCCCGACATGGAGGTGCTGTTCGTCGGCGGCCCCGACCGGGCAACAGCGGTCGGGACAAAGGGAGTCGGCGAGGTCGGCCTGGTCGGTCTGGCGGCGGCCATCGGCAACGCCGTCTTCCACGCCACCGGACGCCGCCTGCGCTCCCTTCCGTTCACCATCGACCAACTCATGCTCTGAGCCCCGCTCCGCGGAGAGTGCTGTGCCCATGGACCGAGCGAGGCCGTGATGTGCGGCGTGCCATGGACGAGTCCGGCACAGCTGTCTGCTCGGTCCGCCTGCCGGTGATCCGGCCCCGAGGTCCGCGCCGCCGCGTTGTCGGCCACACGCTCCCGGCGGACGGGTGCGCCGGCTGGTGCTGCCGACCGGAACCCCGACCGGCGCGCGCCCGCGACATCGACGCGAACGGAGAGACACATGCTCCGCACGTTCCTCGTCACCGGCGTGAGCGGCGGCCTCGGCCGCGCCTTCGCCACCGCCGCCCTGGAGGCCGGCCACACCGTCGTCGGCACCGTCCGCGACCCGGACCGGATCGCCGCCTTCGAACAGCTCGCCCCGGACCGCGCCCACGCCCGCGTGCTCGACGTCACCGACACCGACGCCGTCGCGCCGACTGTGGCGGCGGTCGAGGACGAGACAGGTCCCATAGACGTGCTCGTCAACAACGCCGGTTACGGTGTCGAGGGCATCTTGGAGGAGACCCCGCTCAGCACCTTCCGCCACCAGCTCGACGTCAACGTCTTCGGGGCTGTTGCGGTCACCCGGGCCGTCCTGCCCCGGATGCGCGAGCGCCGTGCCGGTCACATCCTGTTCGTGACCTCCATGGGCGGTCTGCATGGACCGGGTCGAGAGCGCCATCGCCGACTACCAACCGGTCTTCGCCCCGATCCGCGAGCGCCGCCTCGACATGGGTGGTCAGCAGCTCGGCGATCCCGCCCAGGCCGGCCGTGCCCTGCTCACGGTCGTCGAGGACGACAACCCGCCGACCCACCTCATCCTCGGCAGCGACGCGCTCCGGCTGGTCGCCGAGGCCCGCTCCGCCTTCGACGCCGAGACGGCCGCTTGGAGCGAGCTGTCCGAGTCCACCGACCACCCCGAAGGGGAACAGATCGCGTGAGAGTCACTTCCTTGACCGCCGGGCGGCTCGGATGTCGCGGACGCCCGTCCTGGAGGACACTGAGGGGCGTACCGAGCTCTGAGGCAAGTGAGAGCTGATGACCATGGGTGCATCTGATGCCACCGACCGCAGTGGCCCCGACGACGGCGTCACGGCGGAGAACCAGGCCCACATGGTCATGGACCGGCGGGGCACGGTCGTCGAGTGGAGTCCGGCGGCCGAAGGGCTGCTGGGCCACCCGGCTCGTGCCATGGTGGGCCGCCCGGTGATCGACCTGCTCACCGGTGCCGGCCCGACCGCGCCCTCGCAAGCGGCCATCGGCGACATCGCCGTACCACTGCGGTGCCGGGACGGCGCCTTCCTGCCCTGCCGGCTGACCGTCCGCCCCGAGCGCGAGGGCGAGGCGGGGAGCGGGTGGGTGGTGACCCTCACCCCGGTGGAACGGGCGAGCCCGACCGCCGCACTCGACCGAGCCCTCCTGGAGACACTCTTCACCGTGTCCCCCGCGGGTCTGTACCTCCTCGATCCCGATCTGCGGATCGTCCGGTTCAACCCCGCGGCCGAAGGCATGCAGGGCTCCTCCGTCGCGGAAGCCGTCGGCAGACGTCCCACGGAAGTGTGGCCCGGTATGCCCACGGAATCGGTGGAGCGCGTGATGGAAAAGGTGCTCGCCACGGGGCAGCCGGTCATCGGCGTCGAGAAGCACATGCGTCCGCCAGGAGATCCCGAGCACGAACATGTCTACTCGGCTTCCGTCTTCCCCCTTCAGGACGACCAGGGCCGGCTCCTGGGCGTAGCCGACGCGACCGTCGACGTCACCGACCGCCACCTGGCGCAGGAGCGGCTGAAGGTGCTCGCGCGGGCCGGCACGCGGATCGGTTCCGCCCTCGATGTGCTCGACACCGTTCGGGGCCTTGCGGAGGTGTCCGTGCCGGAGCTGGCCGACGGCATGGCCGTGGAGGTGGTGGAGGCGGTACTGGCGGGAGAGGACCTGGAACCCGGTCCCGTACGAGGCGAGACCGTGCTGCGCCGGGCGGCTTGCCGGTCCCGGGACGACGCGGAGCCCTGGACGGCCTGCGATCAGGACGGCGCCCTGCCGCCGGTGGCCGCTGCCGAGGCCCTCGCCGATCTTGAGCCGCGCATGGTCGATCCGCGGAGTTCCCTCGGACAGCGCGCGCTGCGCAGCCTGCGGGCGCCCGGGGACGAGGTCCACTCGCTGATGCTCGTACCGCTGCTCTCGCAGCACCGAGCCCTCGGGCTCGCCACGTTCTGCCGCTGGGGAGAGCGCAGGGCTTTCGAACGTGATGATCTGACCCTGGCCGGAGAACTCGCGTTGCGCACGGCGGCGTGCCTCGACAACGCCCGCCGCTACCTGCGGGAGCGTCATTCCCTGACCGCCCTGCGACACGCCCTGCGTCCGGGCGGACTCCCCCCTGACCAGGCTCTCGATGTGGCGCACGAGTACGTGCACGCGGGCTCCGGCGGCGACTGGGTCGACGCGATACCGCTCTCCGGCGCCCGGGTGGCCCTCGTCGCGGGCCGTGTGCCCGGCCACGGCGTGGAGACCGCCGCGGCCGCGGGACGGCTCCGCGCCGCGGTGCACACCCTGTCCGACCTGGACCTGGAGCCGGATGAACTGCTCGCCCGGCTCGACGACCTGGTGCGCCGGCTCAACGGCGGCAACGGGCACGGGGCCGGGGACCGCCGACCAGGGCCGGCTCGGGACACGCTGAGGTCCGCGGGCGGAAACGAGGCCGGCGCGACGTGCCTTTACCTGATCTACGACCCCGTGTCACGACGCTGCGCCGTCTCCAGCGCGGACCACCCCGGGCCCGTGATCGTGCGCCCCGACGGCACGGTGGCGACCCTGGAGCCGCCGGTCGGCGCCGCCCTGGCCCGCGCCGGTGAGCCGTTCGAGAAAGTCGACATCGACCTTCCCGAGGGTTCGCTGCTCGCCCTGTACACGCCGGGCCTCTTCCAGCAGCACCCCGAAGACCGTGGCCGCGAGCGCCTGGCCGGCCTCCTCGCCGGGTTCTCCGGCTCCGCGCGCCAGGCATGCAGCCGGGTGACCGAAGCACTGATCCCGCACCCCCTCCGGGAGGACGCCGCCGTCCAGATCGCCCGCACGAACACGCTGGGGCCGGACCGGGTCGTGTCGTGGGACCTGCCGAGCGATCCGTCCGTGGTCTCCAGGGCCCGGTCGCTCGTCGCGCGGCAGCTCACGGCGTGGGACATGGACGAAGCGGCGTTCACCACCGAGCTGATAGCCAGCGAACTCGTCACCAACGCCATCCGCTACGCCAGGCCTCCTGTGCGGCTGCGCCTCATCCGCGGCCATGTACTGACCTGCGAGGTCTCCGACGGCAGCAGCACCTCACCACGGTTGCGGCACGCCCGCACCACCGACGAGGGCGGCCGTGGGCTGCTGCTCGTCGCCCGGTGCTCCGAACGGTGGGGCACCCGCTACACCGAGGACGGCAAGACCGTCTGGGTCGAGCAGACCATCCCCGAGCGCATGGAGTGAGCTGGTCACCCGCCCGCCTGCGCGCGGGTGCCGATTCATGGTCCAACGAGATCTCCAAGAGGGGGACCACTGACACCCGGTCCACGCGGCGGTGTGCCGGATCTCCGGTCACCGCCGCCGTGGACCCCCGTGGCGCTCCGGCGCTCCTCGGTCAGCGCAGCGGGACCGTCACCTCGCCCGTGCCCTCGGCGCTCGCCCCGCCGGCGACGCGCACGGTGAAGGGGCGGTCGGTACCGTCCACGGTGACCCGCAGCAGGTCGCCGTCACGGCGGACGCGGAACACCGCGGCCGGCGCACCCGTCAGGTCGGGGACGCCGACCTCACGGGTGTACGTCGCCGAGTCCGCGGGATGGACCAGCAGGACCAGGTCGTCCAGCCAGTCGCCGTCGGGGCGCTTGTCGTCGGTGGTCAGCGGCAGGACGGCGCCCTCGCGGACGTAGAGCGGAAGGCTGTCGTAGCCGTGCCGTTCGGTGCGCCACACCGGGCCGGTGACCTGTTCGCCGGTGAGGAGATGGGTCCAGGTGCCCTCGGGGAGGTAGACCTCCACCTGGCCGTCCTCGCTGAACACCGGGGCGACCAGGAGGTCGGCGCCCAGCATGTACTGGCGGTCGAGCGGGCGGCAGGCCGGGTCGTGCGGGAATTCGAGGACCATGGGCCGCATCACCGGGACGCCGGTGCGGTGGGCCTCGACGGAGGCGCCGTACAGGTAGGGCATCAGGCGGTGCTTGAGCAGGGTGAACCGCCGGGCGACGTCGACGGCCTCGTCGCCGAACTCCCACGGCACCCGGTAGGACGACGAACCGTGCAGCCGGCTGTGGGAGGACAGCAGGCCGAAGGCCAGCCAGCGCTTGAAGACGGCTGCGTCCGGCGTGCCCTCGAAGCCTCCGATGTCGTGGCTCCAGAACCCGAAGCCGCTCAGCGACAGGGACAGGCCGCCCCGGAGCGACTCGGCCATGGCCTCGAAGGACGACCAGCAGTCGCCGCCCCAGTGCACGGGGTACTGCTGACCGCCCGCCGTCGCGGAGCGGGCGAAGAGCACCGCCTCGCCCTGTCCGCGCTCCTTCTCGAGGAGTTCGAACACGGTCTGGTTGTACAGGTGGGTGTAGTAGTTGTGCATCCGCTCCGGGTCGGAGCCGTCGTGCCAGACGACGTCGGTCGGGATACGCTCGCCGAAGTCCGTCTTGAAGCAGTCCACGCCCTGGTCCAGCAGGGGCTTCAGCTTGGACTGGAACCAGGCGCGGGCGTCGGGGCTGGTGAAGTCGACCAGCCCCATGCCGGCCTGCCACAGGTCCCACTGCCACACGTCACCGTTCGGCCGCCGCACCAGGTGCCCGAGCGCCGCGGCCTCATCGAACAGCGGGGACTTCTGCGCGATGTACGGGTTGATCCAGGCGCTGACCTTCAGGCCCTTGGCCCTCAGCCGGGCGAGCATCCCCTCGGGGTCGGGGAAGACCTCCGGGTCCCACTCGAAGTCGCACCACTGGTACTCGCGCATCCAGAAGCAGTCGAAGTGGAAGACGGACAGCGGGATGCCCCGCTCGGCCATGCCGTCCACGAACGACATCACCGTCGGCTCGTCGTAGTCCGTGGTGAAGGACGTGGTCAGCCACAGCCCGAAGGACCAGGCGGGCGGCAGGGCCGGACGGCCGGTGAAGGCGGTGTAGCGGGTGAGGACGTCCTTCGGTGTGGGGCCGGCGACGACGTAGTACTCCAGCGTCTGGTCCTCGACGCTGAACTGCACCTGCCCGACGGACTCGGAGCCGACCTCGAAGGAGACCGCGCCGGGGTGGTTGACGAAGACGCCGTAGCCGCGCGAGGACAGGTAGAAGGGGATGTTCTTGTAGGCCTGCTCGCTGCTGGTGCCGCCGTCGGCCTGCCAGATGTCGACGACCTGGCCGTTCTTGACGAACGGCGTGAAGCGCTCGCCGAGGCCGTAGATCTGCTCGCCGACGCCGAGCGCGAGCTGGGCGAGGACGTGGTGCGCGCCGTCGTCGGTGGTGGCGAAGGCGGTGCCCTTGCGGCCGGACCGGGTCAGCTCCCGTCCGTCCGCGTCGTGGAAGGTCAGCGACCACGGGGCGGCCCGGTCCAGGCGCAGGGTCAGCGGGCCGCTGGTCAGCTCGGTGAGGGTGCCGTCCCGGCGGACCTCGCCCGCACCGCCGGGCTCGGCCGCGAGGGCGAAGTCCGGTCCCGGACGCAGCTTCCCGGCGTGATGGGTGACGCGCACGCCGATGACGCCCTCGGCGGGTGAGAAGCAGTCGACGGTGAGGAGCGGCGCGTTGAGCGTGTCCCCTCTGCGCGTCACCTTCTGCACGGCGGCATGGGCGGTGAAGCGCTTCGATTCGACGCGCACGTCACGCGCCTCGGTGGCGTACGCGACCTGGACACCGTCGCGGATGCGCCAGAACCCGTTGGTGAACTTCATGGTCTTCCTCGGGGGAGCGGGGCTGGTCGGCGGGGGACTGCGGAGGCTGTCGCCCGGCGAGTTGATCGTACACAGGAGAAATCGTTGTCAAGCGTGCTTCACGCAAGCATCAACGCGTTGACCTGCGGATTCTCTATCGGGTCACCGCGTGCCACTTCGCTGCGTGCTCGGACGAACACGCGTACAGGTCTAGCGTGACGCCCGGGGAGTGACGTATTAGTCATCAGGCCAAACAAAAGCCCCGGCGATGAGGCCGGGCATACGACAGCAAGGGCCGCAGCATGTCGAAGCGCTTCAATCGCATTCCCGAGAGGTCCCCGGCCGCCGCGCGCCGGGGACGCTCCCGCAGGGCCGTGGCACCGCTCACCGCCGTGTCGGTCCTGGTCGCCGGGGCGGCCCTGACCGGATGCGGTCAGCAGCGCGACAGCGACGTCTACACCGTGATGAACTCCTCGACCGACGAGACCTACCACCGCTGGGACGCCGAGGCGATGGCCCGCTGCGGCAAGCGGCTCGGCGTCACCATCGAGCAGCAGAGCGTCCCGGCCGCGCAGGTGATGACGAAGGCGCTGCGCATGGCGTCCTCGAAGTCGCTGCCCGACATCGTCCAGTTCGACGCCTCGGAGATGCCGACGTTCGCCGAGGCGGGCGGCCTGGTCGACCTCAAGACCCTTGGTCTGAGCACCCGGGACATCCCCCAGGGCATCGTCAACTTCGGCTCGTACAAGGGGACGTACTACGGCGCGGCCCGGTCGGTGAACACGCTGGCGCTGTTCTACAACAAGGACATCCTCGACCAGGCCGGCGTGAGGATTCCCACCACCTGGGACGAGCTGCGGAAGGCCGCGAAGAAGCTCACCGAGGGCAAGCGGTACGGGCTGGCGCTCAGCGCGGGCGGCGCGGAGGACGGCGTCTTCCAGTTCACGCCGTTCATGTGGTCCAACGGCGGCGACGAGACCGCGCTGGACAGCCCGCAGGTCGTCGGGGCGCTCGACTACTGGAAGGCCCTGCTGGCGGACGGCTCGCTGTCGAAGTCGACGGTCAGCTGGACGCAGGCGGACGTCAACGACCAGTTCATGGCCGGCAACGCGGCGATGATGATCAACGGCCCCTGGCAGGTCGAGACGCTCAACACCAAGAAGTCGCTGCACTGGGGCATCGCCCGGATACCGGTCCCCCGGGCGGGCGCGCCCTCCGTCGGCCCGCTGGGCGGTGCCGTGCTCACCGTGCCCAACACCGGTGACAAGGCGCGCGAGAAGCGGGCGGGCGAGATCGTCGCCTGTCTGGCCGGCCAGAAGGAACAGCTGACCTACGCGCTCAACAGCTGGATGGTCCCGGCGAACGCCAAGGCCGCCGCCGTATGGCGCAAGCGGGTGCCCGAACTGGACGCGCTCGCCGACCAGGTGGCCGCCGCCCGGTCCCGGACCGCCAAGCTCGGCGCCGGCTGGCCGAGTGTGTCGCTCGCCCTCCAGAGCGCCTTCCAGTCCGCCCTGACCGGCCAGTCCAGCGAGGCCGCCCTGAAGCGCGCCCAGCAGCGGGCCACGAGCGGGAACTGAGGTACGCCACCATGACCACGTCCATCGTCACCGCTCAGGCGCCGAAGAAGGCGTCCAGGACGGCCGCCGCGCCGGACCCGGCCCGGCTGCGCCGCCGCCGCAGGCTGGCCCAGTGGGGGTTCGTCGCCCCCGCGGTCGTCTTCATGCTGCTGTTCTTCGGCTACCCGCTCGTCCGCAACGTCGTGATGAGCTTCCAGCACTTCACGCCGAAGACGTTCTTCACCGGTGAGTCGCCCTTCAACGGCGCCGACAACTGGTCGAACGTGTTCCAGGACCCGCTGTTCGGCAAGGCGCTCTGGCACACCCTGGTCTTCACCGCCGGCTCGCTGCTCGGCCAGTTCTGCATCGGGCTCGCGCTCGCGGTGTTCTTCAGCCGCCGCTTCCCGCTCAACGGCGTCCTGCGGTCGTTGATCCTGCTGCCCTGGCTGGTGCCCATGGTGGTGTCCGGCATCGTGTGGCGCCGCATCCTCGACCAGGACACGGGCGTGCTGAACGCGTTCCTGGACACGCTCGGCCTCGGCGGCCACACCCCGTGGCTGACCAGTCCCGGCATGGCCCTGCTGTCGGTGATCCTGGTCAACATCTGGATCGGCATCCCGTTCAACATGGTCATCCTCTACGGCGGTCTCCAGGAGATCCCCAAGGAGCTGTACGAGGCGGCCTCCCTGGACGGCGCCTCGGCCTGGCGGACCTTCCGCTCCATCACCCTGCCGCAGCTGAAGCCGGTGATCACCGTCGTCCTCGTGCTCGGCTTCATGTCGACGGTGAAGATCCTCGACCTGATCCTCGCGCTCACCGACGGCGGCCCGGCCGACGCCACCCAGACCCTGGGCACGCTGACCTACCAGAACTCCTTCGTACGGCTGGACTTCGGCGCGGGCGCGGTCGTCGGCAACGTACTCATCCTTGTCTCCGCGGTGTTCGCGGTGTTCTACCTGCGGGCCAACCGCACCGAGGGGAAGTGACGTCCATGGTCGCTCGCACGCCCACGACATCCGGGCGCCGCTGGGGTTCCACCATCGCCGGTGTGCTCATCCTGTGCGTGATGCTGTTCCCGCTGTACTGGATGCTCAACACCGCCCTCCAGCCCGCCTCGGGTCTGCTCCAGGTCGACCCGGTGCCCGGCAGCCTGGACCTGTCCGGCTTCTCGAAGGCCCTCGACGACCAGGGCGGTCACCTGCTGACCTCGCTGGCCGTCTCGCTCGGCGCGGTCGTCATCTGCCTGGCGATCGCCGCCCCGGCGGCCTACGGGCTGGCCCGGTTCGGCCTGCGCGGCTCACGGACGATCGTGTTCGGCACACTGATCACCCAGATGGTGCCGGGCATCGTCATCGCCAACGCGCTCTACAACTCGTACGTCGATCTCGGCCTGGTCAACTCCTACTTCGGCCTGATGCTTGCCGACGCCTCGCTCGGCATCCCGTTCTCGATCGTGCTGATGCGGTCCTTCATGGTGTCGATCCCGGGTGAGGTGATCGAGGCGGCGCAGATGGACGGTGCCGGGCCGGTGCGGACGTTCGTGCGGGTGGTGCTGCCGATGAGCCGCAACTCGCTGATCACGTCGGGGCTGTTCGCCTTCCTCTTCTCGTGGAGCGACTTCATGTTCGCGCTCACGCTGAACACCACCGACGACGTCAAGCCGGTCACACTGGGTATCTACCAGTACATCGGCGCGCACGTCGGTGACTGGGGCTCGGTGATGGCCGCGTCCGTGCTGTCCGCGGTGCCCGCGGCGATCCTGCTCGTGCTCGCCCAGAAGTACATCGCCGCCGGCATCACCGGCGGTTCCGTCAAGTGACCCGCCCCACCGCACACCTGGAGACGGCCCCCTCACATGACTGACTTCCCCGACGCCACCGGTTTCCCCAGCTTCCCGCCCGGCTTCGTCTTCGGCGCCGCGACGGCCTCGTACCAGATCGAGGGCGCGGCGCGGGAGGACGGCCGCGGTCCGTCGGTCTGGGACACCTACAGCCACACGCCGGGCCGGACGGCGAACGGCGACACCGGAGACGTGGCCTGCGACCACTACCACCGCTACCCGGAGGACGTGGCGCTGCTGCGCGACCTGGGCGTGGACTCGTACCGCTTCTCGATCGCCTGGCCGCGGATCGTCCCGGACGGCTCCGGCCCGGTGAATCCCAAGGGCCTGGACTTCTACTCCCGGCTCGTCGACGAACTGCTCGCGGCGGGCATCGAACCGGCCGCGACCCTCTACCACTGGGACCTGCCGCAGGCGCTCGAGGACCGGGGCGGCTGGCGGGTGCGGGAGACGGCGGAGCGGTTCGCCGAGTACACGGCCGTCGTCGCCGAGCACCTGGGCGACCGGGTGCCGCGCTGGATCACCCTCAACGAGCCGTGGTGCAGCGCCTTCCTCGGCTACTCCGTCGGCCGGCACGCGCCCGGCGCCCAGGAGGGCCGGGGCGCCCTGGCCGCCGCGCACCACCTGCTGGTCGGCCACGGCCTGGCGGTGAAGGCGCTGCGGGCGGCCGGGGTGCGCGAGGTCGGCGTCACCCTCAACCTCGACCGCAACCTGCCGGCCGGCGACTCCCCCGCCGACCTCGCGGCCGTGGTGCGCGCCGACACCCAGCACAACCTGGTGTGGACCGAGCCGATCCTCGCGGGCCGCTACCCGGCCACCGAGGAGGAGACCTGGGGCGAGCTGATCACCGGGGCGGACTTCCGGCGGGACGGCGACCTGGAGCTGATCTCCCAGCCGCTGGACTTCCTCGGCGTCAACTACTACCGGCCGATCGTGGTCGCCGACGCCCCGTACCGCGAGGCCGACCCGGCGCGGCGGGTGGCCACGGACAACCGCTACGCGGAGGTCAGGCTGCCTGGCGTACGGCACACGGCGATGGACTGGCCGGTGGTCCCCAGTTCCTTCACCGACCTGCTGGTCCAGCTCAAGCAGCGGTACGGCGACGCGCTGCCGCCGGTCCACATCACGGAGAACGGCTCGGCGGAGGACGACACGCTCTCCGCCGACGGCGCGGTGCACGACACCGACCGGGTGGCCTACCTGCGCGACCACCTCACCGCGCTGCGCGCCGCGATGGACGCCGGCGTCGACGTCCGCGGCTACTACGTCTGGTCCCTGCTGGACAACTTCGAGTGGGCCTTCGGCTACGACAAGCGCTTCGGCATCGTCCGGGTCGACTACGCCACCCAGCAGCGCACGCCGAAGGACAGCTACCACTGGTACCGGGCGATGATCGCGGCACAGCGGGACTGACCGGGTTCCCGCGCGGACGCGCTGGTCCTCGCGCCGTCGGGAGGACCCACGGTCGGCCATGGTCCGGTCGGGGCACGCTCCCCGGCACCCTCGACGGGCCCCCTGCTCCGCTCCCGCCTTACGGAGTGGTGACGTGCGGGCGCGGCCCGTCGGTCCGGTGCGGGGGCGGGCCTAGCGTGGGCGTATGCGCGTACTGGTCACCGGCGGTGCCGGGTTCATCGGGTCTCATGTCGTCGAGGCGCTGTCGGCGCGCGGGCACGAGGCGGTCGTGTTCGACGTGCGTACGGACCCGGCCGCCGACGTGCGCGATCCCGTGGCGGTCGCGCGGGCCGTGGCCGGCGTGGACGCCGTCTGCCATCAGGCCGCGATGGTCGGGCTCGGGGTGGGGTTCGCGGACGCGGCGGAGTACGTCTCCCGCAATGACCTGGGCACGGCCGTCCTGCTCGCCGCCATGGCCGAGGCGGGGGTACGGCACCTCGTGCTGGCCGGGTCGATGGTCGTGTACGGCGAGGGGCGGTACGTGTGCCCGCGCGACGGGGTCGTGCGGCCGGGGCCGCGGGCCGTCGCCGATCTGGACGCGGGGCGGTTCGAGCCGAGGTGTCCGGTGTGCGGCGCGGAGCTGACCCCCGGGCTGGTCGGCGAGGAGGCGCCGGCCGATCCGCGCAATGTGTACGCCACGACCAAGCTCGCGCAGGAGCATCTGGCCGCCGCCTGGGCCCGGTCGACCGGCGGGTCCGCCGTGTCGCTGCGCTACCACAACGTGTACGGGCCCCGGATGCCCCGCGACACCCCCTACGCCGGCGTCGCCTCCTTCTTCCGGTCCGCGCTCGCCCGGGGCGAGGCGCCCCGCGTGTTCGAGGACGGGCGGCAGCGCCGGGACTTCGTGCATGTGCGGGACGTGGCCGCGGCCAACGTGGTGGCGCTGGAGGCGGGGTCCGCGCCGGGGGCGCTGACCGCGTACAACACCGGCAGCGGCGAGCCGCACACCGTCGGGGAGATGGCCCGCGCGCTGGCCGACGCCCACGGCGGCCCCGCGCCGGTCGTCACCGGGGAGTACCGGCTCGGGGACGTACGGCACATCACCGCCGACTCCTCACGGCTGCGGGCGGAACTGGGCTGGAAGCCGGAGGTCGGCTTCCAGGACGGCATGCGGGAGTTCGCGGCCTCGGAGTGACCGGGGCTGGAACGTCTGCCGGGATCATGCTCGGCCGGCATGGTCCCTGGTGCTCCGAACGGAACGGCCTCGTGCTGGAGTGGACGGGGAGGCGGATCGCGTACGACGCCGTGCCCCGGTAGGCGCTCAGCACACCGATGACCCCTCCACCGTGGGCGTGTGGACGGTGTTGGCGTGCGCGGAGCCGGCGAGGACTGGGCAGAGGGCGGCCAGGGCGGAAAAGGCGCGGAGGAGAGCGGGGGGTTTCGTGGCTCAGGGGTACCGGGGCGCGCCTCGCCCCGACCACCGCCTTCCCTGCTGAACCGCCCGAACGAGGGGCGTTCCGGACAGCCCTAGGGGGCCGCCGGAAGCGTGACCTCGAAGCGGCAGCCGCCGGGGATGTTGTGTACGGCGGCCCGGCCCTGGTGGGCCTCCACGATCCCGCGCACGATGGCGAGGCCCAGGCCCGCGCCGGCCGGCGGGGTCCGGGCGTGGCTGCCGCGCCAGCCGGTGTCGAACACGCGCGGCAAATCCTCCTCCGGGATGCCGCCGCAGCCGTCCGTCACGGAGAGCACCACGCCGTCGGGCGAGCGCTCGGCGGTGACGGCGACGGTGCCGTCGGCGGGCGTCCGGCGGATGGCGTTGACCAGCAGGTTGCCCAGGACGCGGCTCATCTCCTTGGCGTCGACCTCGACGGGGACCGGCTCCACCCGGTCGCCGACCAGCCGTACGCCGTGGGCGCGGGCGAGCGGGTCGGCTCCCGCGAGGGCGTCGCCGACGAGGTCGTAGAGGGAGATCCGGGACGGGCTCAGCGGGAGCGTTCCGGCGTGGATGCGGGAGAGTTCGAAGAGGTCGCCGACCATGTCGTTGAGGCGCTCGACCTCGGTGCGGATCTGCTTCAGATAGCGGTCGGGGTCGTCGGCGACGCCGTCCTCCAGGGCCTCCGACATGGCGCGCAGACCGGCGAGCGGGGTCCGCAGGTCGTGGGAGATCCACGCGACGAGTTCCCGGCGTGAGGTCTCCAGCAGGCGTTCCCGTTCCCGGGATTCGGCGAGTCTCGCGCTGGTGGCCGCCAACTCGCGGCTCAGTTCCGCCAGTTCGGCGGTGGCCGGGCCCTCGGGGGCGGCGAAGTCGCCGGCCTCGCCGAACGAGCGTGCCGCCATGGCGAGTTCGTGACTGCGGGCGACGACCCAGCGGCCCAGTATCAGCGCGGTCGCCAGGGAGACCACGGCCGCCATGGCGACGACCGTCGTCACCACGGTCAGGTCGTGGGTGGACAGGAACATCGCCCAGGCGACCGCGAGGGTGCCGGCGAGCACGCCGCCCACGCCGACCGCCGCGATCACGGTGAGGGACACGGTGAGCGAGCGGCGCCGCAGCAGCCGTAGCGCGGCGGCCCCGGCCAGGCCCGTGACGGCGGCCCCGGCGAAGGCGAGCAGGGCGATGAGAAAGGTGTCGCGCACGTCAGCCCTCCCCTTCCGCGCCGCTCGGCTCGAAGCGGTAGCCGACACCCCACACGGTCTGGATCAGGCGCGGCCGGGCGGGGTCGTCCTCGACCTTGCCGCGCAGCCGGCGGATGTGGACCGTCACGGTGGACAGGTCGCCGAAGTCCCAGCCCCACACCTTGCGCATCAGGTCCTCCCGGCTGTACGCCCGTCCCGGGTGCCGCAGGAAGAAGGCGAGGAGGTCGAACTCCCGCAGGGTGAGGGCAAGTTCGGTGCCGTTCTTGGTGGCGCGGCGGGCGGCCGGGTCGACGGTCACACCGGCCGTGGCCAGCGGGCCGGTGCCCGCGCCGGGCAGCGCGCGGCGGAGCACCGACTGCACCCGCAGGACCAGTTCGCGGGGGCTGAACGGCTTGGTCACGTAGTCGTCGGCGCCGACCTCCAGACCCGTGATGCGGTCGTCCTCGTCACCGCGGGCGGTGAGCATGACGACGGGCACGGCGGCCCGCGCGCGCAGCCGCCGGCAGACCTCCAGGCCGTCCATGCCGGGCAGCATCAGGTCCAGCACCACCAGGTCCGGCCAGTGGGCGGCGGCGCGGGTGAGGGCGGTGGGGCCGTCGGCGGCGCGGTCGACCACGTATCCGGCCCGGCCCAGGTATCCGGCGACGATCTCGGCGACGGTCGCGTCGTCGTCGACGACCAGGACCCGGGCGGCACCGGGGGCGGACCGGGGAGCCGGTTCGGCGGTGTCGGGTGCGGTCCCGTCCATGGCTGGGCGCCTCGCGGGCACGTGCGGCTGCTGCATGCCTCCAGCCTCGCACCGGGCCGTCGTGGCTGTCGCACCCATGGCCCGGTCCCGGCCCCGACGTCCGCGTTTCGTAAGCAGCGTCGGCCCGATATGCCCGGTTCGCATTCGTAGGGTGAACGGCGTGACCCCCTCATCCCCCTCATCGGCGGCGAGCGTGGACGTGGTGCTGCCCTGCCTGGACGAGGCGGAGGCCCTGCCCTGGGTACTCGGCCGCATCCCGGCGGGCTGGCGCGCCCTCGTGGTCGACAACGGCTCCACCGACGGCTCGGCGGACATCGCCCGCGCTCTCGGCGCGACCGTCGTGCACGAGCCGCGGCGCGGTTTCGGCGCCGCCTGCCACGCCGGGCTGACCGCCGCCACCGCCGACGTCGTCTGCTTCTGCGACTGCGACGCCTCCCTCGACCCCGGGCACCTCGTGCCCTTCGTGCGGGAAGTCCTCGACGGCCGGGCCGACCTGGTCCTGGGGCGACGGCGGGCGAAGACCCGGGGTGCCTGGCCCGCGCACGCCCGGGCCGGCAACTTCGCACTCGCACGGCTGCTGCGCCGCCGCACCGGGCTGCGGCTGCACGACCTCGGCCCGCTGCGCGCCGCCCGCCGGGAGCCGCTGCTGGCGCTCGGCCTCAGCGACCGGCGCAGCGGCTATCCGCTCCAGATGGTGGTGCGCGCGGCCGACGCGGGGTGGCGGATCGCCGAGCACGACGTGCCGTACCTGCCGCGCGCCGGCACCTCCAAGGTGACGGGCACCTGGCGCGGCACCTGGCAGGCGGTGCGGGACATGAGCCGTGTGCTGGCCGAGCCGCCGGCCGCTGGGAGGACCGCACCGTGACCACGCTGCTCGTCATCGCCAAGGAACCGCTGCCGGGGCGCGTCAAGACCCGGCTCACCCCGCCGTTCAGCCCCGCCGAGGCGGCGGCGCTCGCCGAGGCCTCGCTCGCCGACACCCTGCACGCCGTGGCGGCGACCCCCGCCACCCGGCGCGTTCTGGTGCTGGACGGGAGCCCCGGCCCCTGGCTGCCGCCCGGCTTCGACGTCGTACCGCAGTGCGCGGGCGGCCTGGACCTGCGGCTGGCCGACGCCTTCTCGCGGTGCGCCGGTCCCGCCCTGCTCATCGGCATGGACACCCCGCAGGTGACCCCGGAGCTGCTCACCGTGGACTTCGCGGAGTACGACGCGTGCTTCGGCCCGGCGGAGGACGGCGGCTTCTGGGCGCTGGGGCTGGCCGAGCCCGACCCGGCTCTGCTGCGGGGCGTGCCCATGTCGACGCCGTGGACGGGTGCCGTCCAGCGGCGGCGGCTGGTGGCCGCCGGGTTGCGGGTGCGCGAGCTGCCCCGGCTGCGGGACGTGGACACGGCCGCCGACGCGGCGGCGGTCGCCGCCCGCGCCCCACACGGCCGGTTCGCCGCCCGCCTGGCCCGATGCACCCCGCATACCGGACCCGAGGCCGGTGCCGGGGCCGGGCAATGAGTAACCGGAACCGGAACCGCGCGGTGCGCACCCCGCCGGCCGTCTCCTGGGCCGGGGCCGATCCCTACGACGTCGCCCTGCGTGCCGGGCGTGGGCCGCTGTTTCTGCGCCGGACCGACGGCTGGCTGCTGCCGCTGGAGGTGGAGCGGTGGTGCGCGCGGGCGGACCCGGTGGACCAGGCGGTGCTGGACCGGTGCGAGGGTGCCGTGCTCGACGTCGGCTGCGGGCCGGGGCGGCTGGTGGCGGAACTCGCCGCCCGGGGCCGTACCGTCCTCGGCATCGACGTCAGCGAGGCCGCCGTCGACCACGCCGTGCGGCTCGGCGGGCAGGCGCTGCGGCGCTCGGTGTTCGAACCGCTGCCCGGCGAGGGACGCTGGGGCACCGTGCTGCTCATGGACGGCAACATCGGCATCGGCGGCGACCCGCGCGCCCTGCTGGACCGGGTGGCCCGGCTGCTCCGCCCCGGCGGTCTGCTGATCGCCGAGACGGCCGCGGTGGACGTCGACGAACGGTCCGAGGTGCAGGTCGTCGGCGGCACCGGCGTGGAGACGGGCGGCGATGGCGCCTTTCCGTGGGCGCGGCTCGGCACCCCGGCCCTGCTGCGGTACGCGGGTCCGGCGGGCTGGCGGACCGTCGGTCAGTGGACGGCCGGCGGGCGCCGCTTCGTCGCCCTGCGCAGCCGCAGCCCCCGCAGCGCCAGCAGTGACGCCGAGCCGGCGAACAGCACCGCGCTGATCAGCAGCCAGCGGGCGAGGAAGCCGTCCGTCGACAGGCCGGTGGCGGACCGGTAGCGCCGGTCCACCATGCCGGTGATCAGCGGGAACCACACGAGCAGCAGCAGCCCGGACAGGGCGGCCGGGACACGGACGTACATCGTCCGCTCCCGGCTCCCGACGGCACCGAGAGCGCGGACGACCACCCGGTCCGCCACCGCGTACAGCGGCAGCAGCACGAGATCGTGCAGCAGGGCCGCGCCCACCAGCCACAGCGCCACGGCCCGCCAGTCGCCGGCGAACAGCCGTACGCCGGCATAGCCGGCGAGCGCGAAGGAACAGGCCAGCAGCAGGATCTGGAAAGGGCTGCCGAGGGTCGGGCGCGGGCGCATCACAGCTCTCCGAAGGTCAGCCGGGCCACCCACTTGGTGTTGAGCACACCGGGCGCGGCGGGCACGATGACCCGCGCCGGGTAGCCGTGGTCGGGGGACAGATCCTCGCCGTTGACGTGCAGGGCGAGCAGGGAGCGCGGGTCGGCCACCTGGTTGGCGCGCAGGGCGGCCCGGCGGAAGGCTCCGTGCCGCTGGAGGGACTCCACGAACACGTCCGGCGGGTCGCCGTCGTACCCGACGAGCGCCGCGAGGTCGCGCAGCCGCACCCCGCGCCACCACTGGTTCTCCGTCGACCAGCCCTCGACGCAGGCGATGGGCAACGCCGAGCTGTGCAGCGGGAGTCGGAGCAGCTGGGCGCGGCTGAGGCGGACCGTTCCGGTGCGGCCGGTGACGACGAGCCGCCACGCCTCCTCGCCGGTCTCCCTCGCGTCGATCCCGGCGTAGGCGGCCGTCTTGTTGATCTGGAAGCCGTTCGGCCCGCTGCCGGGGTCGGCTCCTCCGTGCGGCGCGAGGAGGGCGGTCCGCCGCAGCGCGCCCCCGATGCTCTGGCCGGCGGTGGTGACGAGGAACAGCAGCGAGGCACCCCCGACGAACCACAGCGCCCCGCGCCGGGAGACGGTCGGCGGCAGCGGGCGGGGGGACACCAACTCCCCCGGCTCCGGCGTGCGGGACACGGGCTCCGGCGTGCGGGACACCGGCTCCCCTCGCGCTTCCCGCCGTCGGCGAAGGCTTCGTACGGCTGTCGGCAGTTTCAGCGCCACGTGCGCCACGAACGCGGCGAAGAACACCCAGGCACCGTAGAAGTGCAGCGGGTAGAAGGAGCCGGGGAAGACGTAGGCGAGCTGGACGTTGAGGACGCCGGTGATGAACTCGAACAGCCCGCCGCCGACGAGGAGGAGCAGGGAGATCCGCTCCAGGGCGTGCGCGAACGAGCGGGCCGGGGGCAGGGCGAACAGCCTCGGCACGACCGACCACAGCTTGGCCAGCAGCACCGGGATCAGCGTGACACCGAGGGTGACGTGCAGGCCCTGGGTGAGCCGGTACAGCCAGTACGGGTTCGTCGGCCAGGCGAAGAGGAAGAAGCCCAAAATGCCCTTGTCCGGCGTCTGGTCGTTCACCCGAGCGAGGTCAGGGTTGTAGGCGGCGTAGGACACCAGGCCCGTCACGAACAGCACCGTGATGCCCACCAGCAGCACGATGCCGAGCACCGAGGTGAACCAGGGGCCGCGCAGCGGGCTGCGCCAGAATCCGGGTGAGGAGGGAAGCCTCGGGTCGTCGTCTCGCATGTTCTGACGTTAGGCCGGAACCACCTCCTGACCGGGGCGGCGACCCATGACGAAACGCTGACGTCAGGCCGTTCGTCCCCTCGTTCCCCCGGTCGCCGCCCTAGCGTTCCGGTGTGACCCAGGCTCCCCTCCGTGACCGGTACGCCGGCCTGCGCGCCGATCTCTGCGCCGCGTCGGCCGCCGCCTTGCTCGTCCTCGTCGCCGTGCTGGTCGGCCGGCACATCCAGGACACCCGGCGCACCCTGTTCGTCCACTGGCCGCCGTTGTTCGCCGACTGGGACCCGCACCTGGGCCCGGGCACCCCGGCCGCCGTCCTGGTGGCGGTCGCCGTGGTGGCCCACGGGCCCGCCGTCGCCGCGCGGCTGCCGTGGCGGGGCCTGCTCCTCGCGGCGTGGGCCACCGCGCTGGCCTGGACGTGGTCGCTGGCGCTGGTCGACGGCTGGCAGCGGGGCGTGGCCGGTCGGCTCACCACCCGCTACGAGTACCTGACGGTGATCGGCCGCTTCCACGACCTTCCGGCCGCGCTGCGCGACTTCACCCACCACATCGTGAGCGGCTCCCCCGAGCCCTGGCCCGCGCACATCGCCGGGCATCCCCCGGCGGCCACCCTCACCTTCGTCCTCCTGGACCGGGCCGGGCTGCGCGGCGGCGGCTGGGCCGGGGCCTGGTGCGTGACCGTCGGAGCGACCGCGTGCGTGGCGGTGCTGGTGGCGGTGCGGGCGCTGGCCGACGAGCGCCTGGCCCGGCGGGCGGCGCCGTTCCTCGTCCTGGCCCCGGCCGCCGTGTGGGTGGGCGCCTCGGCCGACGGGTACTTCGCGGCGGTCGCCGCCTGGTCCGTGGCCCTGCTGGCCCTGGCGGTCACCGGCCGGTCCATGGCCTGGGCGGCGGCCGGCGGGCTGCTGTACGGCCTGACCTGCTACCTGTCGTACGGCCTGACGCTCTTCGCGCTGATCGGGGCGGCGGTGCTGATGGCTGGACGGCGCCGGGTCCGGCGGCGGCCGGCCTTGGCGGTCCTCTTCCTGGCCGGGGCGGCGGTCGTCCCGACGGCGTTCACGCTCGCCGGGTTCGACTGGTGGGAGGGGTACCGGCTGCTGGTCACGCGGTACTACCAGGGCGTCGGCGGCACCCGCCCCTACGGCTACTGGGTGTGGGCCAACCTGGCCTGCACGGTGCTGGTCACCGGCCCGGCCACGGTGGCGGGGCTACGGCGGACGGGCGTGTCCCTCGCCCGCCGCCGCACGGCCCCCTCGGCGGAGTCCCGGCTCGCCCTCCTCGTGGCGGCGGCCCTGCTGGCTCTGCTGGTCGCCGACCTGTCCGGCATGAGCAAGGCGGAGACGGAACGCATCTGGCTGCCCTTCGCGATGTGGCTGCTCCCGTCCGGCGCACTCCTCCCCCGCCCACGCGGCTGGCTCACGGCCCAGGCGACGCTCGCCCTCCTGCTGAACCACTTGCTGTTCACGGGCTGGTGAGCCGGCCTGCGGCGGCGCGCCGACCGACGGGGCGAGGCAGCCGGCGGGGGGAGGCGGCCGGCCGGGGGGAGGCGGCCATGGTTCGGGGGGTGCCTGATCGCGCGAGGCCAAGCCGACACCGCCAACGGGATGCCCAACCGCCTGGGGCCCAGCAGATACCGCCAACGGGATGCCCAACCGCCTAGGCCCAGCAGATGCCACCCGCCGGGCGCCCGACTACGCGGGGCCAAGCAGCCAGCACCCGCCAGGTGCCCGACCGCACGCGCGAAGCAGCCACGGCCCGTCGTGACCGCGCCCCCCCACAGTTGCTTCGGTCTATGTGCGACCGAGCGCGCTCCCGACCCGCCCAGCCGTGCCCGACCCGCCGGCTGGCCCATGGCCCGTCGCCCGTGGCCCGTGGCCCGTGGCCTCTGGGCCCCTGACCCGTGACCCCTGGACCCCTGACCCCTGCCCCCTGACCCGTGACCCCTGACCCCTGACCCCTGACCCCTGACCCCTGCCCCCTGCCCCCTGCCCCCTGCCCCCTGCCCCCTGCCCCCTGCCCCGAGGATGCCCGCCCCGGCCATCCCGAGCCACCCGGCCAGCAGCCGCCCGACCGGCCCTCCCGAGCCCGACCGGCCAAACAGTGGTCGACCCTGGCCGGGACTCGTATCCGGCCAGGGTGGCTCGTCGGGTCGGGGGTCAGCCCTTGCGGCTGGGTTTCCTTGTGCGGAGGCCTCGGTACAGGAGCGTTCCGCCCATCAGTGAGGCCAGGCTCGCCACGGCCGCCGCCCAGCTGGTCTCCGTTCCGGTGTGCGCGAGGGTGCCGGGCGGCTGCTGCCGTACGACGGTCGGGGTCGGCTTCGGCGCCGGGTGGGTGACGGGCGGTTCCTGCGGCCGCGGCGGCTCGGAACGCACCGGCGGCGGAGTGACCCGCGTGGGCGGTTCCTTCGGGGGCGGGGTGGTCCGGCCGGGCTCCTCGGGGTGGTCGCCGCCCGAGACGTTCGCGGACGTGTTGCCGAAGACGGGATTGCCGACGCCGACCACGTTCACGCTGTTGCCGCTGACGTTCACGGGCAGGTCGACCGGCAGCTGGACGCCGTTGCCGGAGATCACGCCCGGCGAGTCCTTCGTGATGGCGTGGGCCGTCGCCCCGCTCGGCGCCGCGGGCCGTTCCTTGCCCTCGGCGTCCCCGCCGCCCTTGTTGACGCAGGTGTTGCCCATGGCGGGGTTGAGCAGCCCCACCACGTTCACGGTGTTCCCGCACACGCTGACCGGGACGTGCACCGGCAACTGGATGCCGTTGCCGGAGATCAGCCCGGGCGAGCCGCCCGCGGAACCGTCCGCGGCGGAGTCGGCGTGCACCGGCCCCGCGACTGCCATCGCACCGGACGCGGCGGCGATGGCGATCACACTGTTTCGGGTAGCCCGTTTCATCGGTTCCCTGCCCTTCCAGACACGGTTGCGGGCACTCACCCGCACCGGAGGAAACGCGGCCGTAAACATGCAAGTTATGGTTTTTCAGCCTTTTGCCCTATACGGCGGCTCAGCGGGCGCCTTCGCCCGGCCGCCGCACCGGAGAGCCGTACGGGGGTTCGGCAGGGGCATGGCCGCGCGCCTTCGGGTACTCGGCCCGTGGTCGTGGCGACGCTTGTCGTATCGCCTCTCCCGTTTCTAGGAGCCCTCGACATGACAGACGTAGCACGCACGGGTCCTGCCTCCGGAGACGACCGGAGCATCCTGACCAACCGACAGGGCCACCCCGTCTACGACAACCAGAACCAGCGCACCGTCGGCGCCCGTGGGCCCGCGACGCTGGAGAACTACCAGTTCCTGGAGAAGATCAGCCACTTCGACCGGGAACGCATCCCCGAACGGGTGGTGCACGCCCGTGGCGTGACGGCGTACGGCTTCTTCGAGGCGTACGGCGCCTGGGGCGACGAGCCGATCGGCCGCTACACGCGCGCCAAGCTGTTCCAGGAGCGCGGCAAGCGCACCGACGTCGCCGTCCGCTTCTCCACCGTCATCGGCGGCCGTGATTCCTCCGAGGTGGCCCGCGACCCCCGTGGCTTCGCCGTCAAGTTCTACACGGAGGACGGCAACTGGGACCTCGTCGGCAACAACCTGGGCGTCTTCTTCATCCGGGACGCCATCAAGTTCCCGGACGTCATCCACGCCCTGAAGCCGGACCCGGTGGACTTCGAGCAGAAGCCGAACCGGATCTTCGACTTCATGTCGCAGACGCCCGAGGCCATGCACATGCTGGTCAACCTGTTCAGCCCGCGCGGTATCCCCGCCGACTACCGCCACATGCAGGGTTTCGGCGTGAACACGTACAAGTGGGTGAACGCCGAGGGCAACACCGCGCTCGTCAAGTACCACTGGATGCCCAGGCAGGGCGTCCGCTCGATGACCGAGGAGGACGCCGCCAACGTCCAGGCCGGCTCCCTCGGGCACGCCACCAAGGACCTGTACGAGGCCGTCGAGCGTGGTGAGTACCCCGAGTGGGAGCTGCTCGTGCAGATCATGGAGGACCACGAGCACCCCGAACTCGACTTCGATCCGCTGGACGACACCAAGACCTGGCCGGAGCAGGACTTCCCGCCGAAGCCGGTGGGCCGGATGGTGCTGGACCGGATGCCGGAGAACTTCTTCGCGGAGAACGAGCAGATCTCCTTCGGCACGGGCGTACTCGTCGACGGCCTGGACTTCTCCGACGACAAGATGCTCGTCGGCCGCACCTTCTCCTACAGCGACACCCAGCGCTACCGGGTCGGCCCGAACTACCTCCAACTGCCCGTCAACCAGGCGAAGAACGCCCGGGTGCGCACCAACCAGCGCGACGGGCTGATGACGTATCACCTCGACGGCGGCGGGGAGAATCCGAGCGTCAACTACGAGCCGTCGATCCGGGGCGGCCTGCGCGAGGCGGAGTACCCGACGCACGACGAGCAGGGGCCCGAGATCCGGGGCCGGCTCACCCGCAAGCGCCTCCCCCGCACCAACGACTACCTCCAGGCGGGCCAGCGGTACCTGCTCATGGAGCAGTGGGAGCGCGACGACCTGGTACGGAACCTGGTGGGTCAGCTCTCCCGGTGCGACCGGCCCATCCAGGAGCGGATGGTGTGGCACTTCCTGCTGGTGGAGAACGACCTGGGGCTGCGGGTCGGCGAGGGCCTCGGCATCCGGCCGGCGGACGTCGCGGACCTGGAGCCGCTGGCCAGCCAGGATCTGACCGAGGAGGATAAGGAGCGGCTGGCGAACCTCGGCAAGAACCCGCCGCGGGATGTCGAGGGCCTCACCATGACGCACTGCGTCCCGGACGCGCGCCATGAGGTGACCCGCTGAGCCCGCACCGCTGACGGCCCGGAAGGCCGGTCAGCTCACGACGGGCGCCGCCCCCGGCTCGGCCGCGAGCCGGGCGTGGCGCCCGCGCGGGCAGTGCACGATCCGGTCGCCGAGGCCGAGCCGGTCGGCCTCGGTCAGGAAGGCGGACAGGGGCGAGCGCATCACCGTGTACTCCTCGTAGTGCACGGGCAGGACGGCGCGGGGACCGAGGCGCCGGGCCAGTTCCGCGCCCTGCCGGCCGTCCATGGTGACCACGAAGCCGCCGGGGAGCGTGGTGCCGCCCAGGTGCAGGACGGCCAGGTCGGCGGCCGGGAAGCGGCGGGTGATCTCGTCGAGGCCGTCGTACGGCAGCGTGTCGCCGGAGACGTACAGCCGCAGCCGCGGCGGTCCGCCCGCCGTGCCGAACTCGATCATGCTGCCCATCACCGGGGGCAGCAGGCCCCGCAGGACCGGATGTCCGGCGTGCCGTCCGGGCAGCGCCGTGACCGTGGCCTGGACCGGGCCCTGCCGGAGGGTGAGTCCCTGCCAGGTGCGCAGTCCGGCCACCCGCTCGCGTCCGTGCAGGACCTTCAGGCGGCGTGCGGCGTGCGGTGTGCTCAGCACCGGAACCGAGCGGTCCAGGTGCCGTCGGGACCGGCGGTCCCAGTGGTCCCCGTGCAGATGGGACAGCACGATCCCGTCGAGGCGGGGCAGGTCCTCCGGTTCCAGCACGGGCTCGGTCAGGCGCCGGCTCAGCAGGCCGTTGCCGAGGTAGGCGTACTGGCCGAGGTGCAGGAAGTTCGGGTCGGTGAGCAGGGTCAGCGGCCCGTAGCGCAGCAGGACGGTCGCGTTGCCGAGGAAGTGCAGGTCGACCGTGTCGTCGGTGGGTGCGTCCGTGGTACCGGGCATGGGTTCCGTCGCCCTTCCGTCCGAGCCGTCGCAGGCGCCCGCGCCCTCGCGGCGTGCCGGGCTCCTGCCGTGCCGGGCGGGTACCCCTGGCGGGCGGACCGCATGAGAGGACCTGTTACGGCCGGCCGGTTCCGTCGGCGTACGGCCCGCCTCCGCACAGATGGCCGAGCGTGCCGCAGCGCTGGAGCCGGGGAGCTGGTAGCTGTCGTAGGGCAGCCGCTGCCGTACCCGCTCGACCGAGGAACCGACCGCGGAACCGACCGAGACGAGGAGCGATGACGACCACCGTGCGCGAGACCACAGCCGAGACCGCGCCGCCCGGTCTCCGACTGCCCGGCCTTCTCCTGGGAGTGGGGCTCGGCGGATTCGTCGACGGAATCCTGCTGCACCAGCTCCTGCGGTGGCACCACATGCTCACCGGCACCGACCACGACCACATCGGTGTGAAGTACTACGACCCCCACACGGTCTCCGGGCTGGAGATGAACACCGTGTGGGACGGCGTCTTCCACACCGTGTGCTGGCTCGCCGTCCTCGGCGGCCTCGCCGTCCTGTACGCCCGCGTGACCACCGGCCGGCGCCAGGTGTGGGCCTCACGGGTGCTGTGGGGCTGGGTGCTGTCCGGCTGGGGCCTGTTCAACCTCGTGGAGGGCGTCCTCGACCATCACGTCCTGGGCATCCACCACGTCCACGGCGGCCCGTACCAGGTGTGGTGGGACATCGGCTTCCTGGTGCTCGGAGCGGTGCTGCTGGCGGGCGGCCAGCTGCTGCGGCGGGGCGCACGGCCCTTCGATCCGGCGGTTCCCCGCGCCGGACGGCCGGGACACGCCGTCTGATGGGCCACGAGGCCCCGCACACGCACACGCACACGCATCATGCGGAGGGCGGCGGCCCGCTGGAGCTGCTGCCGGTCCTGGCCCTGCTGGTGTGCGCGGGCGGCTATCTGCTGCTCGCGCGCCGGGCGCGCCGCCGCAATCCCGTACGGGGCTGGAGCCCCTGGCGCACGTCCGGCTTCTGCGCGGGCCTCCTCCTGGTGGCGGCGGCGCTGCTGCCGCCCGTCGCCGCCTTCGCCCACCGTGACTTCCGCGGCCACATGGCCCAGCACATGCTCCTCGGCATGTACGCGCCGCTCGCCCTGGTGCTCGGCGCCCCGATGACCCTCGCGCTGCGCACCCTGTCCGCACCGCGCGCCCGCCGCCTCACCGCGTTACTGCGCAGCGGCCCGGCCCGCCTGCTCGCCCACCCGGTGACCGGCCTGCTGCTGTCCACCGGCAGCCTCGCACTGCTGTATTTCACCCCGCTCTACGACGCGGCCACGGCCCGCCCGGCCGGGCACTGGCTGCTGCACGCGCACTTCCTGCTGGCGGGCTGCCTGTTCGCGCACGCCGTCGCCGGGCCAGACCCCGCGCCGGGCCGCCCCGGTGTGCGCACCCGGCTGGTCTGCCTGGGCTGCGCCATCGCCGTGCACGCGAGCGTCGCGCAGCTGATGTACGGCGGTTTCCGGGTGGCCGTCGACGCTCCCGTCCCCCAGGTCCAGGGCGGTGCCGAGATCATGTACTACGGCGGTGACATCGCCGAACTCCTGCTGGCGGCGGCCCTGGTCACCACCTGGCGCCCCGAACGCGGCGCGGTCGCGAGGCGCGCGGTGCGCCCGGCGCGGTAGACATGCCGGTCGACATGGCCCGGAGGTGTGTCCCCGCAATTTAGTAGCCATGGACATAGTAGCCATGTACTGTACTTGCCATGAGCAAGGTGTCCGAAGGAGCCACGCCCGGTTTCCTGGTGTGGCGGCTGTCGACGAATTGGCGGGTCGCGGTGGACCGTGCGGTGGCACCGCTCGGCCTGACCCACGCGCAGTACTCGCTGGTGGCGTCGCTGTACGGCATGCAGCGCTCCGGGCTGCGTCCCAGCCAGCGCCGCCTGGCCGACCACACCGGCCTGGAGGCGCTGTACGTCTCCAAGCTGGCCCGTGGCCTGGAGTCGGCCGGCCTCCTCGAACGCAGCCGGGACCCGGCCGACCCGCGGGCGGTCCAGCTCGCGCTCACCGAGCAGGGCCGCGAGACCACCCGGAGGGCGATCGACGTCGTCCAGGGACTGCTGCGCCAGCTGCTGGCGCCCCTCGGCGGGCCCGACAGCCCGCGCGCCCAGGAGTTCACCCGGGATCTGACGACCCTGCTCGACGCACCGCTTGACCCGTTCGGCACCAGCGATCACGAGACGGAGCAGTCATGACCACCGCCGCACCCCGCGTCGACAGCCGGGTCATCGGCCTCACCCACTACGCCCTGCGCGCCGTCCTGGAGCGCGTCCTCGCCCCCCACGGCATCTCCTTCCTCCAGTCCGTCACCCTCCGGCTCACGACCCTCGCGGACGGACCGGTCCAGCGGACCGCCCTGGTGGACGGCGTCGTCGGCACGGTGAAGGTCGACGAGCGGGACGCCCAGCGCGCGATCGAGGACCTGACAGCCGCCGGCCTGCTCGCCCCCGACGGGCCCTCGGCCGTGCGCCTGACGGACGCGGGGCGAGCGGTGTACGCCACCAGTTCCGCCGAGGCCGCGACGGTCTCCGCCCGGCTGTACGCGGGCATCTCCGAGGAGGACCGGTTGGTGGCCGGCCGTGTGCTCACCCTGCTCACCGAGCGGGCCGACGCCGAACTGGCCGGGCCGCGACAGCGGTAGGCCCCTGCCGCCACAGCGGTGTCGACGCCTGCGGGATCAGGAACAGGGCGACCGCGGAGTTCGCCGACGACATCGCCGACCCCAGCAGCGCGGCCACCCGGCGCGGTACGGCACCTGTACGAAGACCTCCAGGAGCGGTCAGTCCTGCCTGCCGCCGGCGTCCGGGGCCGGGATGCCGAGCAGGGCCCGCAGGACCTTTTCGTCGCCGGGCGGCAGGGCGGTGACGAAGCTGGTCAGGACCGCCTCGCGGTCCCGTTCGCCGTCGAGCAGGCGGCGCATGCGCAGCGCGGCCAGCCGGGCCACGTCGGCCGTCGGCTTCCACAGGAAGGACCGGCCGTACCGTTCGCGGGAGACGACGTCCTTGGCGAGCAGCCGGGTCAGGATGGTGACGACGGTGGTGTGGGCGAGGTCGCCGCCGAGGTGCTGCCGCACCCAGGCCGCGGTGACCGGTCCGTCCGCCTCGCGCAGCGCGCCGAGGACCTGGCCCTCCAGTTCCCCCTGGCGGCGCCGCCGGGCCCGGCCGCCGTCCCTCGTCATCTCCGGTCCTCCCCCGTCATCCCTCGCTCGCTCACCCGCCGTTCCACGCTACTTCACGCCACTGACACTCCCGCAGCCGCGGCGCCCGCGCCGGTGCGCGATCTCACCCAGGACGATGTCGACGGCGAGGAAGCAGGCCAGCGGGATGCCGAGCAGCGGCACGAACCAGCCGAGCACGGCGACGGCCGAGAGCGCGGGCACGAGGAGGTACGGCGGCACCTCCGCCCAGGCGCCGCACGGGACCGGGCGGCCGAAGGCGGCGCCCCGGCCGCGCTGCCACCACATGCGGTAGCCCCAGACGACGAGCAGGATCAGGGCGAGCGCGAGCAGAGCGAGGGCGATCTGGTTGACGATCCCGATGAGGACGCCGGTGTGCAGGTCGATGCCCCAGCGGGTGAGCTTGGCGAGCACCGGGTGGTCGGCGAACCGCAGTTCGTCGGTGACCTGGCCGGTGGCCGGGTCGACGGCGACGGAGTCCTGCTTCTCGGGCCAGCTCCGCTGGATCTGCTCGACGACATAGGCGCTGTCCGCGTCCGCGGGCGGCACGATCTCCACGGGGTCGCCGAGGCCCTTCGCGCGGGCCGCGGCGAGCACCTGGTCCAGGCCCACGCCGTGCCCGGCCGTCCCGCCGGGGCCGGCCGCCGGGCCGTGGCCCGCGTGGTCGCCGCCGGCCGCGGTCGCCGAGACGGACGGGGTGGCCTGGCCGAGCGAGGTGCGCCGCTCGTCGATGTTCGCGCCGGCGTACGCCGACCAGGTCAGGCCGGTCGCGGACAGGAACAGGAACCCTGCCGCGGTCCAGACGCCGACGGTGCCGTGCAGGCCCAGGGTGCGGCGCCGGCCGCTGGTCCCGCGCACCCTGCGCAGGGCGCGGCGCCGGGCGAACCACAGCACCAGGCCGCCGCCCGCGATCCCCCACAGCCAGCTGGCGGCCAGCTCGCTGTAGAGCCGGCCGGTCTCCCCCAGGTGCAGATCGCGGTGCAACTCGTCGATCCAGGTGCGCAGGGGCAGCGCTCCCGTCGCGCCGTACTGTTCGAGGGCGCCACGGACCGTGCCGGTGTACGGGTCCACGAACACGGCGAGGGTGTGCTCCGGTTCGACGCCCCGCACGCCGGAGAGCAGCACCCGGGTGGTGGCACCGGCCTGGGGCGCGGGGCGGACGGCCGCGACGCTGCCCTCCGGGTGGGCCATGCGGGCGGCGGCCACCTGGCCGGTGACGGGCAGCTCGCGCTCGCCGACCGGAACGGTCAGCTCATGGCCGTAGACGAGTTTCTCGGCCTGGAAGGAGCCCGCGTACAGCAGGGCCGGTGACGGCGGCGATCAGCAGGAAGGGCGCGACGAGCACGCCGGCGTAGAAGTGCAGGCGCAGCACGAGGGGGCGCAGGGCTGCCCAGCGGCCGTGGGTGGCGGGGAGGGACGCCTCGGCCGGGGTGGTCGAGGGGGCGGTGGTCATCGGTGGGCTTCTCCGGGGCTCGGTGCGAAAAGCGAGGGCGGTCCAGTGGTCGGACCGCGAAAGAGCCGAGTTCCCCGGGGTGTTGGTGAGCTGTGCCACAGGGGGCGGCGGGCGGGCGTGGCATCCTGACGCGATGGCACCTCCCCGTGATCACGCACCGCTCGCCGAGCGGGTCGAGGAACTCCTCGCCGCCGGCGGCCCCTTGCCCATCGTCGCGGCCGGACAGCCGGTGCTGCGGCGCGGCACCGAGCCGTACGACGGTCAGCTCGGCCCCGCGCTGCTGGCCCGGTTCGTCGAGGCCCTGCGCGTCACCATGCACGCGGCCCCCGGTGTGGGCCTCGCCGCCCCGCAGGTCGGTGTGCCGCTACGGATCGCGGTCATCGAGGACCCGGCGCCGGTGCCCGAGGAGGTGGCGGTCGCCCGGGGCCGGGTGCCGCAGCCCTTCCGGGTCCTGGTCAACCCCTCGTACGAGCCCGTCGGCACCGCCAGGGCCGCGTTCTTCGAGGGCTGCCTGAGCGTGCCGGGCTGGCAGGCGGTGGTGGCCCGGCACGCCGAGGTGCGGCTGCGCGGCGCGGACGAGCACGGCCGCGCGCTGGACGAGGTGTTCACCGGCTGGCCGGCCCGGATCGTCCAGCACGAGACGGACCACCTCGACGGCACGCTGTACCTGGACCGCGCGGAGCCGCGCTCGCTGTCCACCAACGAGGCGGTGGCGGCCCTGTGGGCCCAGCCGACGCCGGAGGCGGCGGCCGAGGCCCTGGGCTTCGAACTGCCGTAGTCCGCTGGTCAGTTGTCCCGGTAGGCCTCCAGCAGGCGCAGCCACACCTCGCTCAGCGTCGGGTACGACGGGACCGCGTGCCACAGCCGGCTGACCGGGACACGCCCCGCGACCGCGACGGTGGCCGAGTGGATGAGTTCACCGACGCCGGGGCCGACGAAGGTGACCCCGCGCAGGATCTCGTCCTCCAGGTCCACGACCATGCGGGCGCGGCCCTTGTAACCGTCGCCGTAGAGACCGGCGCCCGCGACGGAGGAGAACTCCACGTCGACGGCGCGGACGCGGTGGCCGGCCTGTTCGGCCTCGACGAGGGAAAGCCCGACCGCGGCGGCCTCCGGCTCGGTGAAGACGACCTGGGGCACGGCGTGGTGGTCGGCGGTGGCGGCGTGGGCGCCCCAGGGCTCCTCCGCGACCGTGCTGCCGGTGGCCCGGGCGGCGATGGCGGCACCGGCTATGCGGGCCTGGTACTTGCCCTGGTGGGTGAGGAGGGCGCGGCGGTTGACGTCGCCGACCGCGTACAGCCAGTCGGTGCCGGTGACCCGCAGGCTGTCGTCGACGTCCAGCCAGGAGCCGGGTTCCAGGCCGATGGTCTCCAGGCCGATGTCGTCGGTGTGCGGGACGCGGCCGGTGGCGAAGAGGATCTCGTCGCCCTCGATCCGGTCGCCGGCGGAGGTGACGGCCACGACCGTGCCGTTCTCGCGGCCGACGGACTCCACGGAGGTGCCGGTGCGCAGGTCGACACCGGCCTCGGTGAGGGACTCGGCGACCAGTTCCCCGGCGAACGGCTCCATGCGGTTCAGCAGGCCCTTGCCGCGCACCAGCAGGGTGACCCGGGAGCCGAGCGCCTGCCAGGCGGTGGCCATCTCGGTGGCGACGACACCGCCGCCGACGACGATCAGCCGGCCGGGGACCGCCTGCGCGCTGGTCGCCTCACGGCTGGTCCACGGCTTGACCTCGGCGAGTCCGGGCAGGTCGGGCAGCTGAGCCCGGGTGCCGGTGGACACGGCGACGGCGTGCCGGGCGGTGAGGGTGGTGACCGTGCCGTCGGGGCCGGTGACCGTGACCCTGCGGGGCCCGGCCAGCCGGCCCTGGCCGCGGTACAGGTCGGCGCCGGTGCCCTTCAGCCAGGTGACCTGGCCGTCGTCCTTCCAGTCGGCGGTGAAGTAGTCGCGGCGGGCCAGGACGGCCGGGGCGTCGAGCGGGCCCTGGACCGCCTGGGCGAGGCCGGGCAGGTGGCGGGCGTCGGCCTGCGCGATGACCGGCCTGAGCAGGGCCTTGCTGGGCATGCACGCCCAGTAGGAGCATTCGCCGCCGAGCAGTTCGCTCTCCACGACCGCCGTGGTGAGGCCGGCCGCGCGGGCTCGGTCGGCGACGTTCTCCCCCACGGGCCCGCCCCCGATCACCACGACGTCGTACGCGATGGATTCCGTTTCCGTCATGGGGTCAGTCTGGTGGGTGGTGTGCGCCGTGGCCACATGGGTACGCGCGCGGAACACAGGCGTGCACGGGTGGAATAGGCGGCCCGGCGGCCGTGTTTCCGCCGTCGGCACACCCCACACCAGGAAGAGGGAATCACGCCATGAGCAGCACTGTGGAGCTGACCAAGGAGAACTTCGACCAGATGGTCAGCGAGAACGAGTTCGTTCTCATCGACTTCTGGGCGTCCTGGTGCGGGCCCTGCCGGTCGTTCGCGCCCGTCTACGAGAAGGCCGCCGAGGAGAACCCCGACCTGGTCTTCGCCAAGGTGGACACCGAGGCGCAGCCGGAGCTGGCCGCCGCCTTCGACATCCAGTCGATCCCGACGCTGATGATCGTCCGCGACCAGGTCGCGGTCTACGCCCAGCCGGGCGCCCTGCCCGCGCCCATGCTCACCGACCTCATCGGGCAGGCCCGCAAGCTCGACATGGACGAGGTCCGCAAGGACATCGCCGCCCAGCAGGGGCAGGAGCAGCAGGGCCAGGCCCAGGAGGGGCAGGCACAGCAGTAACGCGTGCGGGGCCGCGGTGACACCGCGTGCGGGGCCGGGTCAGCTGGACTCGCGCCGGATCACCGAGGCCCCCAGCACGGTGTGCACCTCGGGCTCGCCGCCGGGGTCGCGCACGGCACGGTCGACCAGTTCGGCGAGGTCCTCCCCGGAGGGCAGTTCGATGTGGACCGTGCTGAGCCGGGGCCGCAGCAGCCGGCCCAGCATCAGGTCGTCGGCGCCCATCACGGCGACGTCCTCGGGGATGCGTACGCCCTCGTCCTGGAGGGCGCGCATGAGCAGCATCGCGTACTCGTCGTTGTAGGCGAACACCGCGTCCAGGCCGGACTCGGACCAGCGGGCGGCGAGTTCGGCGGCGGCTTCCTCGGTGTAGGCGAGCGGCAGCTCCGTCACGGTGGCGTCCGTGCCCCGCAGCGCCTCGCGCACGCCGGCGAGCCGGGGCCGTGAGTAGGCCTTCAGCCCGGGTTCCTCGGGCAGCACGACACCGATCCGGCGCCGGCCCCGGGCGTACAGGTGGGCGCCCGCGCAGTGGCCGACGGCGTCGTGGTCCATCAGCAGGGCGTGCGCTCCCTCGACGCGGCCGGGGCCGAGGGTGACCACGGCCCGGGCGCCGGACCGTTTGAGGACGGCGACGCCCTGCGGGCCGAGCCCGGCACCGGGCACCAGGACGGCGACCGGCCGCAGCTCGGCCCAGGCGCGGGCGGCCTCGTCACCCTCCAGACCGACACTGCCGTACTGGACGACGGTGTAGTCGAGACGGCCGAGCGCCCACTGGAGTTCGTTCAGGAACCGGCTGTACAGGGGGCCCACCGGGATCGCCGGGGCGGGCATGAGGACCATACGGCTGTGCCCGGCGCGCAGGCTGCGGGCGGCGGCGTGGGGGACGTACCCCAGTTCGCGGGCCGCCTCGTGCACACGTCGGCGGGTCGCGTCGCTGATCCGCACGGCGCTGGTGTTGTTGAGGACGTAGGAGACGGTCGCGCGCGAGACGCCGGCCAGGCGGGCCACATCCGCACTCGTGGGCGTGTTCGGTATCTGCACCATGACAGACCGCATCTTGGCAGAGGGGTGGGGGCCGGGAGCGGGCGGGGCAAGGTGGTTCATCGTTCGACAAAGAGGACGGTGTCGGCACGCCTTGCGCCGAACAAGTTCGTTCCAAACTTGTTCGTAACGAACGCGTTCGTTACAGTGAGGGAATGAACGCTGCCCCCCGCTCCCGCCGGGAGCGTCCCGCCAAGCCCGCCCTGACCCGCGAGGGCATCATCGCCGCCGCCGTCGCGATCCTGCGGACGGAAGGGCTCCGCAAGGTGACCATGCGACGGCTCGCCCAGGAACTCGACACCGGCCCGGCCTCGCTCTACGTGTACGTCCGCAACACCGACGAACTGCACGCGGCCGTCCTGGACGAGCTGCTCGGCACGGTCGGCCCGGCACCGGCCGAGGGCAACTGGCGCGAGCGGCTGGAGCGGGTGCTCACCGACTACACCGCGATGCTCCTGGAGCACCCGTCCCTGGCCCGTTCCGCGCTGACCGCCCGGCCGAGCGGCCCGCACTATCTGCGCCTGGTCGAGACCCTGCTGGAGCTGCTCCAGGCGGGCGGGGTGCCGCTCGCGCAGGCGGCCTGGGGCGTGGACCTGCTGCTCCAGCACGCCACGGCCACCGCCGCCGAGCACGCCGGGGAGGAGCCCCAGGGCGACTGGCAGGCGGCGGCCCGGGCCCTGCGCGAGGCACCCGCCGCCTCCCATCCGCACATCGCCGCCGGCGCCGACGCGCTGCTGTCCGGCACGCCCGAGGCCCGCCTGTCGTGGGCCTTCCAGGCACTGATCAACGGCATCGAGCGAACCGCCGTACCGACTGAAGGCCAGGAGGCCACATGACCACCACCGGTTCCCTGCCCCATCACCCCGTCGCCGTCGTCGGTGCCGGGCTCGGCGGGCTCACGCTCGCCCGCGTGCTGCACGTGCATGGCATCGAGGCCGCGGTGTTCGACCTGGAGGCGTCGGCGGACGCCCGGGTCCAGGGCGGCATGCTCGACATCCACGACGACACCGGCCAGGAGGCGCTGCGGGCCGCCGGCCTGCACGAGGAGTTCCTGACCCGGGTGCACTCCGGCGGCCAGGCCCTGCGGGTCCTCGACCGGTCCGGCGCGGTCCGGCTGGCGGAGCCCGACGACGGCACCGGCGGGCGCCCGGAGACGGACCGGGGCGACCTGCGCGACCTGCTGCTCGGCTCCCTGCCCGCGGGCACGGTCCGCTGGGGCGCCAAGGTCACCGGCGCGCGCCCGCTGGACGGCGGCCGGCACCGGGTGACGCTCGCGGACGGCACCGGGTTCACCACCGATGTGCTGGTCGGCGCGGACGGCGCCTGGTCGCGCGTGCGCTCGCTGGTCTCCGCGGCCCGGCCCGCGTACACCGGCGTGTCGTTCGTGGAGGCGGACCTGTGGGAGGCGGATGTGCGGCACCCGGTGAGCGCGGAGGTGGTCGGCGGCGGCATGCTCTTCGCCCTCGGTCCCGGCCGCGGCTTCCTCGCGCACCGCGAGACCGACGGGAGCCTGCATGTGTACGCCGCCGTGGTGGCGCCGGAGGACTGGCTCGACGGCATCGACTTCAGCGACACGGAGGCGGCGAAGACGGCCGTGCTGAAGGAGTTCGACGGCTGGGACGAGAGCCTGCGGGCGCTGGTCGCGGACGCGGACGGCGTACTGGTCCCCCGTCGCATCCACGCCCTGCCGGCCGGCCATCGCTGGGAGCGGGTGCCCGGGGTGACGCTGCTCGGCGACGCGGCCCACCTGATGTCGCCGTTCGCGGGCGAGGGCGCCAACCTGGCCCTGATCGACGGCGCCGATCTCGCCCTCGCCCTGGCCGCGCACCCCGGGGACACGGAGGCCGCGCTGGCCGCCTACGAGTCCCGGATGTTCCCCCGCGCCGAGGCCTCCGCGACCGACTCCGCCCACAGCCAGTCCCTGCTGTTCCGCACGGACGCCCCCCAGGGGTTGGTGAACATGTTCACCGGCCAGGAGGTCTGACCGGGCGGGCGGGTTCGAGCGGGCTGGGCGAGGCGGATCGGGCGGGTTCGAGTCGGCTGGGCGAGGCGGATCGGGCGGGTTCGAGTCGGCTGGGCGAGGCGGATCGGGCGGGTCCGAGTCGGCAGGGCGAGGCGGATCGGGGAAGTTCGAGTCGGCAGGGCGAGGCGGATCGGGGAAGTTCGAGTCGGCAGGGCGACGACGGGCGGGCGGGGCCGAGCCGGCTGCGCGAGGCGGGCCAGGCGGGTCCGAGCCGGCAGGGCGACGACGGGCGGGCGGGGCCGAGCCGGCTGCGCGAGGCGGGCCAGGCGAGTTCGAGCCGGCAGGGCGAGGACGGCCAGGCGGGCCGAGGCGACTTGGTCGGGGCTGTACGCGCGTGCCCCGCCGGGGCTGTACGTGCGTGTCCCGCCGGGACGGACCGGCGCGGTCCGCTCGACCCCGCCCCACCGCGGTCGGCCCGCGCGCCCCGCTCACCCCTCCCTAGCGTCGCGGCCCCGTGCCGGTCACCCGGTCGACCAGGTCGAGCCAGGCGGATTCCAGGCGTTCCATGGGCATGTCGCACTGGCGGGTCAGGTGGTGGATCAGTGCGGGGTCCAGTGAGGCCAGCAGGGTGTGGGCCAGCAGGTCGCAGTCGGCGTCGGGCACGATCTGACGGAGCAGCATCGTGACGTGCATGCGCAGCGACCCGGCGGCGGGGTGCTCGAACCGGCGGGTCGGCTCCGGCTGGGCGGCCAGTTGGAGATCCAGCTGCTCCGCCGTGCGGTACAGCACCGCGACACCGAACGCCCGCAGCCGCTCCAGGGGCGGCGAGCCGGGGCCCAGCGGCGGGGGCCCGCTCAGGAAGTCGGACTGGAGCTGCCTGGCCGAGTGGTCGAGCAGTGC
This sequence comes from Streptomyces sp. NPDC029138, assembly GCF_055564375.1. Classification (NCBI taxonomy): domain Bacteria; kingdom Bacillati; phylum Actinomycetota; class Actinomycetes; order Kitasatosporales; family Streptomycetaceae; genus Streptomyces; species Streptomyces sp. NPDC029138. The sequence continues at coordinate 52,963 of NZ_JBVHWM010000023.1, read as the reverse complement.
CATCAGCAGCCCGGTGCGGTCGCCGAAGCGGCGGAAGACGGTGCCCTTGCCCACGTTGGCCGCGGCCGCCACCGCCTCCATCGTCACCCCGGCCACCCCGTGCTCCGCGATCAGCCGGGCGGCGGCCTCCAGCAGCCGGGCTCGGTTGCGGGCCGCGTCGGCACGCAGGCACGGCTCCTCGGAAGCCGGCCCGACCTCCAGCAACTGGGGCGTGTCGACGGGCTCCTGGGGCTTCGGGAAGGGCGGCAGAGCGCTGGACATGAAGCCAGCGTAAAGCATCGGGAAGAAAACTGGACCGCGGTCCGCTTAGGGTGATACAAACTTAAACGGACCTCGGTCCGGATCGTGACAGCGATGTTTCAGCCCCCCTTGGAGTTCCCATGTCTGTTCGCATCCTCGCGCTCGTCGGCAGCCTTCGCGCCGGTTCGCACAACCGCCAGCTCGCCGAGGCGGCCGTGAAGCTCGCGCCCGAGGGCGCCGAGGTCGAGCTGTACGAGGGCCTGGCCGACGTCCCGTTCTACAACGAGGACATCGACGTGGAGGGCAACGTCCCGGCCGCCGCCGCCAAGCTGCGCGAGGCCGCCCAGGCCGCGGACGCCTTCCTGCTCTTCTCCCCCGAGTACAACGGCACCATCCCGGCCGTGCTGAAGAACGCCATCGACTGGCTGTCCCGCCCGTACGGCGCCGGCGCCTTCGGTGGCAAGCCCGTCGCCGTGATCGGCACCGCCTTCGGCCAGTACGGCGGCGTGTGGGCGCAGGACGAGGCCCGCAAGGCCGTGGGCATCGCCGGCGGCAAGGTGCTCGAGGACATCAAGCTGTCCATCCCGGGCTCCGTGACCCGCTTCGCCGAGACCCACCCGGTCGACGACGCCGAGGTCGCCGCCCAGCTGACCGAGGTCGTCGCCCGCCTGCACGGCAACGTGGGCGCTGCCGCCGCCTGAGCCGTACCGCCGTACCCCGTAGGGGCCGGTGCCGTACGTTCCCGGTGAGGGCCGGAGCCGTCGCGGCTCCGGCCCTTTTCCGTGCCTCAGCCCTGGCCCCGGCCCCGCGCCGCACCCCGCCCTACTCCAGCCCCGCCAGCCGCTCCATCGCCGGAGCCGCGAACCGTTCCGTCCACCGGGACGTCTCGCCACGGCGCGGTGAAAGGATCACGGTGTCCAGACAAGCTGAGCCGGCACGTGACGGGACGACCGGCCCGCCGCACGCCTGCCGTCGACCCCGACACCACGACCGAGCCGGCCCCGGCAGGTCGTGCTCCGGGCGCCAAGGGGTAGACGGCCCATGACCGCGTACCTCGTGACCGGCCCTCGGACGTCACGGAAGGAGGAGGAGCCATGTCCCTGGTCCCGCCGCCGTTCGACACGGAACTCGCCGCCGTGCTGGAGTCGTTCCGGGGGGTGATCGCGCCCGGGTTGACGCCGGCCGATGTCGAGGCCGCCCGGCGCAGCGCGGCTGTCGAACTGGTCGACGTGACGATGGACGGCGCGTTCGAGGCGGAGGACCGTACGGTGCCCGGTCCGGAGGGTGCCCCCGATGTCTCCCTCCTCCTGTGCCGGCCGACGGCCGCGCCCGCGCCGCCCCCGCTGCCGGTGCTGTACCACGTGCACGGCGGCGGCCTGGTGGCCGGCACCAACCGGGCCGGCGTGACGGAACCGCTGGCCTGGGCCCGTGAGCTGGGCGCGGTCGTGGTGTCGGTGGAGTACCGGCTCGCGCCCGAGCATCCGCATCCGGCGCCGATCGAGGACGTGTACGCCGGGCTGCTGTGGACCGCGGAGCACGCGCGGGAGCTCGGCGGCGACCCGGACCGGATCGTCGTCGCGGGCGCCAGCGCGGGCGGCGGCCTCACGGCGGCGCTGGCCCTGCTCGCCCGGGACCGGCGGGGTCCGCGTCCGCTCGGCCAGCTGCTGATGTGCCCGATGCTGGACGACCGCAACGACAGCGTCTCCAGCCGCCAGATGGCGGGCCTGGGCGTGTGGGACCGTACCGCCAACGAGACCGCCTGGACGGCCCTGCTCGGCGACCGCCGCGGCGGCCCCGGGGTCTCCCCGTACGCGGCCCCGGCCCGCGCCACGGACCTGTCCGGCCTGCCCCCGGCGTTCCTGGACGTGGGCTCCGCGGAGACCTTCCGCGACGAGGTGGTCGGCTACGCGTCCCGCATCTGGCAGGCCGGTGGCGAGGCAGAACTCCACGTCTGGCCGGGCGGCTGCCACGGCTTCGACGCCCTGGCCCCGGAGGCAACCCTGTCCCGCACGGCCCGAGCGGCCCGGGAGGGGTGGCTGCGGCGGCTGCTGGGTTGATCCTCACGCGCGACACCTTGACCACCGAGGCGCGACACCTCGGCTCTACAGTCTCCTGGTGGACATCGACAGCTGGTTCGAGGCCGAGCACCCGGAGCAGTACGGCGACGAGCCCTGGGACTTCGACGAGACGGAACGCGCCTTCCTGGCCGCCCTTCGCGGCCGGGCCGCCGCCTGGCGGGTGCCGTGGGCTCCCAGCCAGGTCGGACGGCCCGAGGACGAGTCCTCGCTGCTCGTCCATGTGTGCCTCCTCGACGAGGCGCGCTCGGTGGCGCTCGGCGAGTGGGCCGTGCACTTCTACGGCACCCACGTGCGGGCGGGGAAGGTCCGCGACCAGCTGTTCAACCTCCACGAGTCGCCCGAGCGCGGTTTCTTCCGTGCCTCCGGCACGGTCGACGAACTCGCGGAGCGGTGCGCCGACTGGTTCGAGCGTCTGTTGAGCCGCCCTGTCGTTCGCGCCGAGTGGCCGGCCGAGGGAGGGGGGTACGCGGCCCGCTGGGAGTTCGCCGACACGGAGGAGGCGCTGGTGACGAGCGGCGTCATCCCCGTCGACGGGCCGACCCGCCGCCTCCCGGTCCGCGTCTGATCCACCGGACAGGGCCTGGCCGCCCCCGCGCGCCGCTCAGCGGGGGCGATGGCCTCATGGTGATGTCACCGGCTCCCTGACGGACGTGCGTCGCGCCGTCGGACGGTCGAAAGGCACCACCACGTTGCCGTAGAAACGCTGGACGGCATCGTCGACGCTGCGGATGAATCCCGTCTCGGCGTTGCCACGGCCATGGCCCATGGACTTGAACAAGGAGAGACGGAAACCGGTGATCCGGGCACCGTCCGCCTTGGGCAGAAGGTCCGCCGGCTCCGGACGCAACCGCTCCAGCGTCCCGCGCGGGCCGCCTGTCTCACCGTCGACCAGCGTCTCGATGTGCAGATCGGCCGGCGCCTCCGCCAGCCGTCGGACGAGTCTTTTCACCCAGGTCAGGGGGTAGCCCTGGGCCGGGGCGGGGATGTCCGTGGAGACCCGGAGCTTGCCGGTGCGCAGGTCCGCGCCGATCGACAGCACACCGGACGCGCCGTCGAAGCGGAGTTCGGCCTGGAGCCGGCCCTCAAGGCAGAGCCGGTCGGCCTGGGCCTGGCGCAGTTCACGGGGGTCCCTGCCCCGCTTGCCCCGCTGAACGGGCAGCACCTTGCGACCGAGTTCGCCTCCGAGCCCGAGGCACACCTGGCGGATGAGCCGTTCCCAGCTCTCCACGACGTCGAGTGCCCTCGGGTCGCCCTGGCAGAGCGTCTCCTCGTCGATGCCGTTGCGCACCGGTACCCAGGCGGGGCCCATGTTCTGGAATCCGTGACAGCCGGAATTCTCATGCTGGAGGTAGTACAACAGTTCCTGGAGCAGCCAGGCGTGCGCCGCGTTCCCGACGCCTTCGTGCCGGATCAGCACCTGCGCCTGGTAGGCGACCTCCGCCCAGGACAGGTGCCACAGGGCCACCTTGTGCTTGCGCCGGCCGTCGACCTTGACGTCCACCAGGGGGCTGCCTTCCAGGGCGACGTCGTTGGACAGCGTGATCACGGCCTCATAGCCCCGGCGTGCGGCGATGTCCATGTACGCCTGCACCTGGTCGCTCCTGAGCGCGTTGCCGTTGGTCTTCGTCTCGACCAGCGCGGTCCACAACTTGCCCGCCCGCTCCACGCGGACGACGCCGTCCGGGCGTCGCGGTGTGTCGCCGTGCGGCAGGGACACTTCGACGAACGTCTCCATGCGGCCCGCCGGCGCGCCGAAACCGGCCATGAGCCTTCTGCCGAACTCCGGCACCTGGGCCATGACCGACAGCAGGACCGAGGTCGCGCGGGCCTCTCGGTCCCGGTCGCTCTTGAGCGCCGAGACCGGGAACAGCCTCGCCTCCCTCCAGGACTCGTTCTCGGCGAGAGACTTCTTCGCCGCCTTCGGAACGGTGATCTTCCTCTTGGCCGTGCGGGGGCGTGACGTCGGACCGGACGCCCGGTCCGCTTCCTCGGACCGCCGAGGTGAGGGAACGGCGGGCAGTGCCGCCTCAGGGGCAGGCTCGGCCGTGGCGGCGTCGGCCGTCGTGCCCTCCTCCTCGGCCGTGCCGTCGTCCAGAGCGGACTCCGCTGCCGCGTCGTCGTCGATGTCGACACCGAAATCCGTCGCCAGGCCGGCCAGGCCGTCGGCGTATCCCTGCCCGACGGCGCGGAACTTCCATGCGCCGTCGCGGCGGTACAGCTCGCCGAAGATGACCGCGCTCACCGATCGGGCGCCGTCGATCGCGAACCGGAGGATTCCCTCGCCGGTTCCGTCGGAGAGGGTGACCGTGAGGTCCTCCAGCTCACCGAAGTGGGCACCGCCGTACCGGCTCGCGGCGATGACCATCCTGTCGACATCGTCCGGTACGGCCGTCAGATCGAACCCGATCCGGTCCTCGTCGCCCTGCTCCACGGGGGCCTTGCCGAGCAGCTGCACGCTGCCGTCGGAGGCAACCGGGTTGTTGTAGAAGTAGAAGTCGGCGTCGCTGCGCACCTTGCCGTCCGGCCCCAGCAAAAGGACCGACACGTCAGCGTCGCCCTCGCCGCTCGGGCTGGCCCAGCGCAGGCTCACGATCACCGAACCGACGTTGTCACTCAGAGCCGAAAGCGTTGCATTCGAACCCTTCACCATCTCCAGCACCGACAATCCCCCCAGATTGCTGCGTCTTCCCCATACGCACACGCCTTCCGGGCCCATCACACAACTCATTGTGATGTGACCCACAGGGGAAAACTGTAGCCTTCAGGCATCACCGCCACGCCCCATGGCCGAAACACGTCCCTCCCCCCGTTCGGCGGGGGAACACCGCTCCATCCCCTGGAGGACACCCGCGTGAAAACCGCGCTCCCGCTCCCATCCGACGTTACCGTTCGGTAGACATCGTCCCCGGAGTCTCCCGGAGGTGCTCGTTCATGACGCCCGACCGTGTCGCAGGACTCGTGGAGAGCCGGCGTGCGCTCGCCGAGGGGGAGGTGACCTCACGGGCGCTGGTGGAGCGGGCGCTGGCGCGGATCAAGGCCACGCAGGCGACGCTGAACGCCTTCCGGATCGTGCGCGCCGAGGCGGCGCTCGCCGAAGCGGACGCCGCGGACCGGGAGTTGGCCGCCGGTGTGCGGCGCCCGCTGCTCGGGGTGCCGGTGGCGGTGAAGGACGACATGGACGTGGCCGGTGAGCCGACCGCGTTCGGCTGCCGGGGTGAGTTCCCTCCGGTGGCCGCGGACGGGGAGGCGGTACGGCGGCTGCGCGCGGCCGGCGCGGTGATCGTCGGCAAGACGAACACCTGCGAGCTGGGTCAGTGGCCGTTCACCGAGGGGCCGGCGTTCGGGGAGACCCGCAACCCGTGGAACACCGAGCACACGCCCGGCGGGTCGTCCGGCGGTTCGGCCGCCGCCGTCGCCGCCGGGCTCGTACCGGCCGCGCTCGGCTCCGACGGCGCCGGTTCGGTGCGCATCCCGGCCTCGTGGACGCATCTGATCGGCATCAAGCCGCAGCGCGGCCGTATCTCGACCTGGCCGCGCGGCGAGTCCTTCTATGGCATCACGGTCAACGGCACCCTCGCCCGTACGGTCGCCGACGCGGCCGTGCTGCTCGACGCGGCGAGCGGCAACCACGACCTGGACCCGCACCGGCCGCCCGCGCTGACGGTGGCGGACGCGGTCGGCCGCGACCCGGGCAGGCTGCGCATCGCCCTGTCGCTGAAGCCGCCGTTCACCGCCGTACGCGCCCGGCTGGACCCGGAGATCCGCGCCCGGGTGGTCGAACTCGCCGAGCGGCTGGTGCGGCTGGGGCATGTCGTGGAGCAGGCCGATCCGCCGTACGGGCAGATCGGGCTGACGTTCGTGCCCCGGGCCACCGCCGGGATCGCCGAGCGGGTCCGCGAGGCACCGGACCCCGCGCTGCTCGATCCGCGCACCCGGGAAGCGGCCCGGCTCGGCCGGCTGCTCGCCGGTGCCCCGCTCCGGGCGGCCCGGCGTGCCGAGGCGGTGCTGCACCGGCGGATCGGCGCGTTCTTCGAGTCGTACGACGTGATCCTCGCCCCGACCACCGCCATGCCTCCGCCCCGGATCGGTGCCCTGTCCCGGCTCGGCGGGCTGGCCACGGACCGGGCGATCATCGCCGCCTGCCCGTACGCCTGGCCGTGGAACGTGCTCGGCTGGCCGGGCGTGAACGTGCCCGCCGGGTTCGCCGGCTCCGGACTCCCGGTGGGCGCGCAGCTGCTCGGCCCGGCCCACAGTGAGCCTCTCCTGGTGTCCCTGGCCGCGCAGTTGGAGGCGGAGCTGCGCTGGCACGAGCTGTGGCCGCCGGATCGGGCGGACGCGGACGCCGGCACTCCGGCGGCGTGACGGCGTTCCGCCCGTACGCTGGAGCCATGGACGACGCGTCGATGGTCGGGCTGATGGGGCGGGTGACGGGGACGGTGGGGCCCGGTCTGGTCGGAGAGGTGATCGTGCGGGTGCGCGGCGGCGCGGAGCACTTCCTCGCCTATCCGGCCGACGGCACGGGCCGGATCCCGACCGGGACGGTGGTGATGGTGGTGGAGCACCTGCCGCCGAGGACCGTCTACGTGACGGCCGCGTACGACAGTTGAGCATGTTTCGCCCCTGGTGAGGGCGGCGTGCGTCAAGATTGCAACAAGGATTCGCCCGCGTCTTCTCCCGGGCTCCCGGCAGGCGCACACTCCCTTCGTTCGGTGCCGAACGGGCACCATGCAAAGGGGGCGTATGCCGATGGTTGTCGGCGTCGTTGCGGGGGCGGTCGTCGTTGCCGTCCTCGTATTGATCGGTCTGTTCAAGATGATGTGGCGGGTCGCCGAACCGAACGAGGCGCTCATCATCTCCGGGTCCAAGCACCGCACCGAGGGCATTGAGGAGGGCATGGGCTTCCGCATCGTCACCGGGCGCGGCACGCTGGTGCTGCCCGGTGTGCAGGCGGTGCGCAAGCTGTCGCTGGACCTGAACGAGACCGAGCTGCACGTGGACTGCGTGACGCACCAGGGCATTCCGCTGAAGGTGCGGGGCGTGGTCATCTTCAAGGTCGGCGACGACTTCGTGTCGATCGCGAACGCGGCCCGGCGTTTCCTGGACCAGCAGAAGCTGATGTCGGAGCGGGTGCACAACGTCTTCGCCGGTCATCTGCGGTCGATCGTGGGCGGGTTGACGGTCGAGGACATGATCCGCGACCGGGAGAAGCTGACCGGGCAGACCCGGGCGGCCTGCGGTACGGAGATGGAGAAGCTCGGTCTGATCGTGGACTCGTTGCAGATCCACGAGATCGAGGACCCGACCGGGTACATCCAGAACCTGGCGATGCCGCACGCCGCGGCCGTCCAGCGGGACGCGCGTATCGCGCAGGCCGAGGCGAACCGGCTGGCCACCGAGGCCGAGCAGCAGTCGTTCGCGCGGATGGCGGAGGCCACCCGGGACAGCGAGATCCTCCAGGCCGGCTACCAGGCCGAGCGGGACAAGGCGGCGGCGAAGGCCCAGCAGGCCGGCCCGCTCGCCGCGGCCGCGGCCCGGCAGGAGGTCGTCGTGCAGGAGACAAGGGTCGCCGAACTGGAGGCGCACCGGCGGGAGCAGCAGCTCCAGGCGGACGTCCGCAAGCCGGCGGACGCGAAGGCGTACGAGAAGCGGACGCTGGCCGAGGCCGAGCGCGACGCGCGGATCTCGGCGGCCCAGGCCAAGGCGAAGGAGACGGAGCTGGCGGCGGCGGCCGAGGCGACCCGGGTGAAGGCCGCCGCCGCGGCCGAGGCCGAGTCGACCAAGACCCGGGGCGCGGCGACCGCCGCAGCCACCCGGGCCACCGGTGAGGCGGAGGCCGCCGCCCAGCAGGCGAAGGGCCTGGCGGAGGCCGAGGCGACCCGGGCCCAGGGTCTCGCGGAGGCGGAGGCCATCAAGGCGCGGGCCGCGGCCCTCGCCGAGAACCAGGAGGCGGTCGTCGCCCAGCAACTCGCCGAGAGGTGGCCGGAGATCGTCCAGGCGGGGGCGTCGGCGTTCGGCAACGTCGACAACATGGTGCTGCTCAACGGCGCCGACGGCATGGGCGAGTTGTTCGCCAAGGCGCTCACCATGGGCGGCACCGGGCTCGGCCTCGCCCGCAAGCTGCTCGCCACGATGGGTGACAACGGGCAGGCGGTGAACGGGGGTTCACCCTCGCTCAACGGCGTGGTGACGCCTGCGCCGCAGAAGGTGCCCGTGGAGCAGGAGGGCTGAGAAAAGGGTGTTCCGTGCGGCCGGGGTCCCTCACCAGGGGCCCCGGCCGTGCGTGTGCGCGAGCCGGTCGACCGTCTCCGGGTGCAGGGCCGGGTTGGCCGCGGCGGCGTGGGCGAGTTCCGGGTCGGCGAGGAGCTCCGCGAGCCGGGGCGCCGGGAGGTTCGGGTGAAGGGCCAGGGCCGCCCGGACCTCGGGATCGGGGTCACGGGTGAGCCGTTCGGCGACGGCCGGCTCGGTGTCCGGGTCCCGTGCGACCAGGGCGCGGACGTGGGGGTCGGCGTGCCCGGCGAGGCGGGCTAGCCCGGTGCGCGGGAAGTTCGGCAGGGTGGGCAGTCGGTCGCGTTCCGGGCCGGAGTACTCCAGGAAACCGCGCAGCAGGAGGGCCGCCGGGGCGTCCGGGTGGTTCTGGGCGAGCAGGACACGGACGCCGAGGTCGTCGTCCTCCGTGAGGCGGGCCGCCAGATCGGCCGGCAGCGTGTGCTCCCGTGCGGCCCTTCTGCGCAGCATCGGGTGTCCGGAGAGGGCGTCCCGGCGGACGTCGGCCGGATCGCGGGGCACCCGGGGCGCCGGGTGGAAGCCGAACGCGCGGTCCAGCGGCACCCGGTAGTCGATGCGGGCGCGTTCCTCCTCGCTGAACGCGGGGTGCGCGGACACCGCCAGCCGGACCTCCGGATCCGGGTCCTCGGCGAGCGTACGGCGCTCCTGAGGGCCGAGGTCCGGATGGCGGGCCACCGCCCGGCGCACGTCCGGGTGGGGGTCGCGGACGAGGGCGCGGCGCTCGGCGGGCCGCAGGTCGGCGCGACCGGCGATCCCCTCCCGCACCTCCGGGTCCGGGTCGGCGGCCAGGAGAGCCACCACGTCGGCCGGCAGTGTGGGGTTGAGGGCGAGCGTCGCCCGCTCGTCCTCGCGGGCCGGTGCGGTGAGGACGCCTGCGACGACGGCCGGGGTGAGGGGCCGGTTGAGCAGGATGCCGGTGCGGGCATGGCAGGACCGCGCGGGCAGCTCGCTCTCCACCCACGCCGGGTCCTCCCACCGCACCCGCTCCTGAGCCCGCTCGCGCACGCTGTCGTCCGGGTCCGCGAGCAGCGCGGCCCGTCGCTCGGCGGACAGCGACTCCCATTGACCGACGCCCCACCAGCGGACCTTGGCGACCGGGTGGGTGGGCAGGGAGTCGATCAGCTCCCACGACATCTGCTGCCAGAAGCCGAGCGAACCCAGCGGCTCCTCACCGTCGTAGGTGGTGATCATGCGTACGACGGTGTCGTCGGGCAGCGGCCTCGGCCGGTGCGGGAGGGGCGTCCGGGGGCCCTCGGTGAGGTGGGCGCGGACGGTCCGGTCGGGGTCGTCGACCAGCCGGGCGCGCTGGGCGGGGTCGGCGTGCGGATTGACGGCGAGGAAGCCGCGGGTGCGCGGGTCGGGGTGCGCGGTGATCGCGTCCACGAGGGCGTCCGGCAACTCGCGGTCGCGGCACAGCACCATGCGGACGGCGAGCGGAGCGTCGGCGAGCAGCCGGAGCAGGATGTCCTCCGGCACGGACGGGTTGAGCGCGAGTCCGGCCAGGCGGCGGGCCGGCAGGTCGGCTTCCGCCCAGATCTGTGCGGGTGTCGGCATGCGTCCGTGTCCCCCCGTGAGTGTCCCGGCCTCGCGGCCCCCCGCCGACCGACCCTACGGGATCACGCCGTGAGCAGGGCGACGCCCAGGGCGATCAGGCTGCCTGCCTTCAGGACCTCCAGGGCCACGTACCACAGGTGGCTGCGCGAGCGGGGCAGATCCTCTCCCGCGAGGACCCGGTCGGACCTGCGGTTGAGGAGGGGGCGGACGACGGCCAGCTGGGCGAGCAGGAGCGCCGCCACCGCCGCGGTCAGCGACAGGACGGCGGCCGGGGCGTCGCCCAGGGCGACCGCGAGGACCACGACGACCGCGAGGACGGCCTCGACGGCGTTCAGCGCGCGGAACACCAGCCGTCCGATACCGAGACCGACGGGGATCGTCACACCCGGGGCGCGGAACTTCAGCGGGGCCTCCAGGAAGGAGATCGCCAGCACCATCCCGAGCCAGACGAAGGTGACCGCACCGGCGGTGGCGGCGGGGGCGGTGTTCATGGGGGTCGACCTTTCTCCGCCGGGGGTGGCGGGGGTGGTTGGGGCGTGGTGTCCGGGGCGGCGGGTTTGTGGGGGTGGTGGTGCGGCCGGGTGGTGCGGGGGTGGCACGGCGGGGTTGAGCGGGGGTGTGTTGCTGCCGGGTTGAGCGGGGTGGTACGGCGGATGTGGCTCCGCTGGTCGGCGCGACGACCGGCCCAGAGCCACGGCCGCAAATGCAGCGAGCGGCACGGCGGCTCGCCGGGAGCGGCGGGCTCGGCCGGTGGGGCGCCGGGAGCGGCGGGGGTCGGTCGGCAGGGCTCGGCCGGTGGGGCGCCGGGAACCGCGAAAGACGGTTCAGCCGGGCGCGCTCTGCGCCAAGTGGGCCACGCAGGCGTCGGGTTCGGCGAACGGCTCCAGCGTGGTGGCTGTCAGCGGCGCGCCCAGTTCCGCCAACGCACCCTGCATCAGGCCCAGATGGAGCGGGCACACCAACCCGCCCTGATCCTCGGCGAGTTCGAGGAAGGGGCAGTGCCGCAGCCGGATCCGCTCCGGTGTCCGGCCGCACTCACCGTTCTCTGCGCCTTCCCCTTCCGGCTGCGGCGCGAAGCCCAGGCCGTCCAGCAGGGCGAGCAACGCGGTCACCGACCGCTCGGGCGTCGCCGGCTCGTACGGCGGGAGGGGGTCCACCAGGAAGCGGCCCCAGGCGCGGCCCGTCTCCGTCGCCTCCGCCCGCGCCTCGGCCGGGTCGGCGGCGGCCCACCGGCTGAGCAGCATGCGGGCGAGCAACCGGTAGTCGCGGTGGCCGCCACGGTCCATACCGGGGAGGGCGGTGTAGACGGTGCGGGGCCGGCCCGGTCCCGTGGGCGCCTCGGTCCGGCGCTCCACCAGGCCGTCGGCCACGAGGGCGTCCAGATGGAACCGCACGGTGTTGGGATGGAGCCCCATCCGCTCGGCGGCCTCCGCGACCCCGAGCGGCGAGGGCGCGGTGCGCAGCACGTCCAGCACCTCCCGGCGGCGCGGGCTCTCCCGCGTGGTCACGTCCGGACACCCCTCTCCCGCCTGCGCCTGTTTTCACGAATCCTACATGTATTAATTGTAAAGTGGCCGCACACTGTGGGCAGGGAACGCAAGAGCCGAGGGGAACACCAGATGACGTCGCCGTCCGCGATCGACAGCACAGCAGCCGGCCACCCGGCGGCGGGCCCGCGCGTGCTGTGCGACACCCGCGCACTGGCCGAGGCACCCCCGGCGCCGTCCGGGGTGCTGTGGAAGCTCGCGGAGAGCGGACGGCAGCTCGACGCGAACGTGGTCCGGCTGGCTCCGGGCGGACGGATCACGGCCCACACCGAGGCGCACCTGGACGTGCTGGTCCTGGTCGTCGCCGGGGACGGCACGCTCGGCGACGGCTCCTCGGACACGGTGGAGCCGCTCACCGAGGGCGCCCTGGCCTGGCTGCCGCACGGCACCGCGCGCAGCATCACCGCCGGCGAGTCGGGGCTGACGTATCTGACCGTGCACGGTCGGCGCCCCGGCATGCGGATCGGCGCGCGCCCGACGGGCACGGCACCGGTCCAGCACCCCGGCGGCGCACCGGTCCAGCACCCCGGCTCCGCCCCGGAGTAACGCACCGGCAGCGGAGCCGAGTTACGCGGACCACTAGGGTGCCTCCGTGAGCACGTCTACCGAAGAGAACGCCCCCGGCCGCCACGGCCCGCACGCCACCACCGAGGCCGACCCGCGCGAGGTCGGCCGGGTGCGCACCGAGTACTCCCCGGCCCATGATGGCGACCCGGACCCCGGGGAGGTCGTGTGGACCTGGGTGCCGTTCGAGGAGAACGACGGCCGGGGCAAGGACCGCCCGGTGCTGGTGGTGGCCCGGGAGGCGGCCGGCACCTTCCTCGCCGTACAGCTCTCCAGCAAGCGGCACGACGGCGACCGCGAGTGGGTGGCGATCGGAAGCGGACCGTGGGACCGGTCGGGCCGCGACTCGTGGGTGGACGTGGACCGGGTGCTGCGGCTGCACGAGGAGGGCATGCGCCGGGAGGCGTGCGCGCTGGACCGGATGCGCTTCAACCTGGTCCGGCAACGCCTGCACGAACGCTACGGCTGGACCTGACCGACCCGGACCATCGCACGAACGCTACGACTGGCCCTGACCGACCCGGACCATCACTCGAACGCTACGACCGGCCCTGACCGACCCGCTCGTCTCGGCAGGGCCGGCAGCCGCACCAGCACCGGCACCGGCACCCGCCCCCGCACCCCCCAACCCCGGCAACACCCCCACCGACTCCGGGAACGCCCGCTCGAACGCCCCCCGCACCGCCGCCCCCGCCGTCCGGTCCAGCACCCCGAACACCACCTGTTCGAACGTCCGCGCGAACCGGCCGCCAGGCCCCAGTAGCGTCCGGAAGGCCCCCGCGACCTGCGCCGGGTCGTTCTGGAAGACGCCGCAGCCCCAGGCGCCGAGCACCAGCCGGCGGTAGCCGTGGGCCGCGGCCGTCTCCAGGACGCGTTCGGCCCGTACCGCGAGGGCTTCCGGGAGCGCGGCGGCCCGCTCCGGGGCCGTACGCCGGATCACGCCCGCGTTGGGGGCGGCGGCCGTCAGGAAGCCCGCGAGGTACGGCTCGGCGAGCAGCCGGCCCCGGTCGTCGCGGAAGACGGGGACGGCCGGGGAGTGGATCACGCGGTCCGAGTAGAACGGGTCGCGGTCGGCGCGGTGATGGTCGTAGAAGGCGCGGGCCGTCAGCAGGCAGGTGTGCAGCGCCGAGGCGCGGCACAGGGCCTCCTCCTGGGCCTGGGCGCCGTTGAGGTAACCGCCGCCCGGGTTCCGGGCGGAGGCGAAGTTCAGGACGGCGACCGGGGCGTCGGCGAGCCGGCGGGCCGCCTCCAGGCTGCTCTCGCCGCTGACCTCGACCACCGTGTCGGTTCCGCTTGCCGGTGTCACCGGCACCGGCGCGGGCCCGAACATCCGGGTGCCCGCCCGAGCGGCCTCGACCGCTTCGGCGACCGACACCTCCCGGCCGTCCGGCGCGCGGTACCGGCCCGCGGCCACGATACGTTCCGTTTCCTCGGCGATCCCGCGCAGGCGCGCGCTCACGGCGCCACCCCCGTGGGCGCCACGACCGCGGCCCGCGCGGTCTCCCCCGTCGTGCTCATGGACGCATCCTGGGTGATGCTGGTGATGCGGTGCAACGGAGTTTCCCGCTCCCGCAACGGCCCGGAAACGGGCCAGGAAACGGAAGTGACGAATCCGGAACGTCCGGGCTGGCACCCTTGTGCGAATCGGTGCGAGGGTCTTGGGTGGGACGAGTGCCTGCCCGGCCCCAACCCCGGGCAGGTGGCATGGTGGAATCTCAGGAGGATCCCGACATGTCTCATACGCAGAGCGACGGCGGTGACTGTACGGAGCACCGCACCGCCGTCACCGAGGCCGAGGTGGAGGCCCTGGTCCGGGGCATCTGCTTCAAGACCGGACCGCCTCGCACCCTCGGTGTCGAGCTGGAGTGGCTGGTCCACTCGCTGGAGCTGCCGCAGCTCCCGGTCACACCCGAACGACTCGAAGCGGCCTACGCCACCGTGCGGGCCGCACCCCTGGGATCGGCGCTCACCGTCGAACCCGGCGGCCAGCTGGAGCTGAGTTCGCCGCCCGCCGCCTCCCTGATGGAGTGCGTCGACACCGTCTCCGCCGACCTGGACACCGTCCGGGCCGTGCTGGCGAAGGACGGTCTCGGCCTCGCGGGCATCGGCCACGATCCCTGGCACGCGCCCCGCAGATTCCTGCACGAGCCCCGCTACGACGCCATGGAGACCTGCCTGGACCGCACCGGTCCGGCGGGCCGCCACATGATGTGCGCCTCGGCGTCCGTCCAGGTCTGTGTGGACGCCGGCCATGAGGAGCCCGGCCCGCTGGGGCACACCCGGCGCTGGTGGCTGGCGCACCAGCTGGGCGCGGTCCTGGTGGCCGCGTTCGCCAACTCGCCGCTGCTCGGCCGCCGCCCCACGGGCTGGCAGTCCACCCGGCAGCTGATGTGGATGGAGATCGGTGCCGGCCGGGCCGGCGCTCCACCGCTGAACGGCGAGCCACGGGCCGCCTGGGCCCGGCATGTGCTGGACGCGCCGGTGATGTGCGTGCGCCGGGACAGCGGGCCCTGGGAGGTGCCCGAGGGGCTGACCTTCCGGGAGTGGACCCGCTCCGGCTCACCCCGGCCGCCCACCCGGGCGGACCTCGACTACCACCTGACGACCCTGTTCCCACCGGTCCGGCCGCGCGGCCATCTGGAGTTGCGGATGATCGACGCGCAGCCCGGCGAGGACGGCTGGATCGTACCGCTCGCGGTGACGGCGGCGCTGTTCGACGACCCGGAGGCGGCCGAGACCGCCTACCGGACCGTGAAACCGCTGCGCGAACGGGCTCTGAACCTGCCCGCCCCGCACAACCCCCTGTGGGTCGACGCGGCCCGGTTCGGGCTCGCCGACCCGGAGTTGCGCGAGACCGCCGACGCCTGTTTCGCGGCGGCCCTGGACGCGCTTCCCCGGCTCGGCGCCACCGCCCGGGTCACCGACGCCGTGGCGGCGTACCGGGACCGCTATGTGGCCCGGGGCCGTTGCCCGGCCGACGACCTGCTGGACCGGCTGCCCGTGACCGCTCCGCCTCCTTCCGGGCCCGGCCCGGACGGAGGCACCCGCACCGCCCACGGGAGGAAGGACATCCGTACATGACCGCCCCCGAGACCGACATCGAGACCCAGACGGCCGAGACGGACACCGAGGCGCTGCGGGAGCGCGCGGTGGCCTCCCTGACCACTGCCCGTGACCGCACCACACTGCTGACCTCCTGCGTCGACGAACCGGATCTCACCGCCCAGCACTCCCCGCTGATGTCCCCGCTGGTCTGGGACCTGGCACACATCGGCAACCAGGAGGAGCTGTGGCTGCTGCGGGCAGTCGGCGGCCGGGAGGCGATGCGGCCCGAGATCGACAGCCTGTACGACGCGTTCGAGCACCCTCGGGCCGAGCGCCCCACCCTGCCGCTGCTGCCGCCCGACGAGGCGCGCCGGTACGCGGCGGAGGTGCGCGGCCGGGCGCTGGACCTGCTCCAGGCGGCGGACTTCCACGGCACCCGGCTGACCGAGGCCGGTTTCGCCTTCGGCATGATCGCGCAGCACGAACAGCAGCACGACGAGACCATGCTGATAACCCATCAGCTCCGGAAGGGGCCGCAGGCGCTCACCGCCCCGGACCCGGAGCCGGCCCCGCTGTTCACGGGGCCGGCCGAAGTCCTGGTCCCCGGAGGCCCGTTCACCATGGGCACCTCCAGCGAGCCCTGGGCGCTGGACAACGAGCGCCCGGCGCACCCGCGGGAGGTGGCGCCGTTCTGGATCGACACGACCCCGGTCACGAACGCGGCGTACCAGGCGTTCATCGAGGACGGCGGCTACGACACCGAGCGCTGGTGGTCGCCGCAGGGCTGGGCGCACATCAGGCAGCACTCCATCTCGGCCCCGCTGTTCTGGCGGCGGGACGGCGGCCAGTGGCTGCGGCGCCGGTTCGGGATCACGGAGCCGGTCCCGCCCGACGAGCCGGTGCTGCACGTGTGCTGGTACGAGGCGGACGCCTACGCCCGCTGGGCCGGGCGGCGGCTGCCCACCGAGACGGAGTGGGAGAAGGCGGCCCGCTTCGACCCGGCCACCGGCCGCTCGCGACGCTACCCGTGGGGGGACGCCGACCCGGCACCGGAACACGCCAACCTGGGCCAGCGGCATCTGAGGCCCGCTCCCGCCGGCAGTTATCCGGCCGGTGAATCGCCGCTCGGTGTGCGGCAGTTGATCGGTGACGTGTGGGAGTGGACGGCGAGCGACTTCCTGCCGTACCCGGGCTTCCAGGCCTTCCCGTACAAGGAGTACTCGGAGGTGTTCTTCGGCCCCGAGCACAAGGTGCTGCGCGGCGGTTCGTTCGCCGTCGACCCGGTGGCCTGCCGGGGCACGTTCCGCAACTGGGACTATCCGATCCGCCGGCAGATCTTCTCCGGGTTCCGCACCGCCCGCTCGGAGGCCGTCTGATGTGCCGCCATCTCGCCTATCTGGGCCCCGAGGAGCCGCTCGGCCGGTTCCTCATGGAGCCCCCGCACAGTCTGTTCCGCCAGTCGTGGGCGCCGCGCCGGCAGCGGCACGGCACGGTCAACGCCGACGGTTTCGGGGTGGGCTGGTACGCCTCGCAGGACCCGGTCCCGGCGCGCTACCGGCGGGCCGGGCCGATCTGGGCCGACCTGTCCTTCGCCGACCTGGCGCGGGTGGTGCGCTCGGGTGCCGTGCTGGCGGCCGTCCGGGACGCGACCTTCGCGGGGGCGGACGCCGAGGCCGCGGCGGCGCCGTTCGCTTCCGGGCGGTGGCTGTTCAGCCACAACGGCGCGGTCGCGGGCTGGCCGGACGCGGCGGCGCCCCTGGTGTCCGCGCTGCCGCCGGTCGATCTGCTCTCGCTCCAGGCCCGTAACGACTCGGCGTTCGTCTGGGCGCTCGTCCTGCACCGGCTGCGGACCGGCGACGAACCGGACCAGGCCGTGGGCGAAACGGTTCGCCAGCTGGCGCGGGCGGCCCCCGCCTCCCGCCTCAACCTGCTGCTGACCGACGGAGCCACGATCACGGCCACCGCCTGGGGCGACTCGCTGTGGTACCGAACGGAGCCCGGCCGGAGCACGGTCGTCGCCTCCGAGCCGTACGACGACGACCCGCTCTGGCAGGAGGTCCCCGACCGCACCGTGCTGACCGCGAGCCACGCCGGCGTGCTGCTCGCCCCGCTGGAGGAACCGGCGGCCGCAACGAAGGAGCCCTGCCGTTGAGCCCCCTGCACGTCACCCGCACGCTCCCCGAGGACGCGACGGACGCCGCGCTGCGCGCCGACGTCCTGCACGGCCTCACCGTCACCCCCAAGTGGCTGCCGCCCAAGTGGTTCTACGACGCCCGCGGCAGCGAGCTGTTCGAGCAGATCACCGAACTGCCCGAGTACTACCCGACGCGCGCCGAACGGGAGATCCTCGCCGACCGGTCCGGTGAGATCGCCGCGGCGAGCGGTGCCCGCACCCTGGTCGAACTGGGCTCGGGCTCCTCGGAGAAGACCCGCTATCTGATCGACGCGCTCCCCCTCTCGGCGTACGTCCCGGTCGACGTCAGCGAGAGCGCCCTCACCCAGGCCGGGCAGGCCCTGATCGAGGACCGACCGGACCTCGAAGTCCACGCGCTGATCGCCGACTTCACCGCCCCGCTGACCCTGCCCGCCACGCCGGGGCCCCGGCTGGTGGCCTTCCTCGGCGGGACGATCGGCAACCTGCTGCCCGCCGAACGCGCCCGGTTCCTGGCGTCCGTGCGCGCGCTGCTCGCCCCGGGCGACGGGCTGCTGCTCGGCACGGACCTGGTCAAGGACGAGCGGGTGCTGGTCCGGGCGTACGACGACGCGGCCGGGGTGACGGCCGCGTTCAACAAGAACGTGCTGGCCGTGGTCGACCGCGAACTGGGCGCCGACTTCGATCCGGACGCGTTCGACCATGTGGCCCTCTGGGACGCCGAACGGGAGTGGATCGAGATGCGGCTGCGCTCCCGTACCGCGCAGACCGTGAAGGTGCCCGCGCTGGATCTCGCCGTGGACTTCGCGGCGGGCGAGGAACTGCGCACCGAGGTGTCGGCCAAGTTCCGGAAGGAGGGCGTGACCGGAGAACTGGCCGCCGCCGGTCTGGAGTTGACCCACTGGTGGACGGACGCGCAGGGCCGCTTCGCGCTGTCGTTGAGCGTGGCGCGGTGAGCCGGGTGCGCTCGGTCAGCCCACGTTCGGGGCGAGCGCCTCGGTGATCTCGCGTGAGGCGCGGCGGGCCTCGGTCGCCGGGTCCGCGCCGCCCAGCACCCGGGTCATGTACTCCTTGATCGGGTTGTCGGCCTCCACGTCGGCCCACTGAGGAGTGTTCGGGGTCGCCCGGCCGTGTGCCGCGCCCGCGGCCATGGCGGCGACCCCCTCCTCGCTCGCGACCGCACCGGCCAGCGTGGTCCTGTTGGGCACGTAGTTCATGGTGCGGGCGAGTTCGGTGTCCCACTTGGCGCCGGTGAGCGCCCCGACGACGGCGGTCGCTGCGAACTGGTCGTCGGTGTTGTCCGGGACGACGAGGTCCGAGCCGCCGGTGAAGACGGTGCCGGGCCGCCCGGCGGTCCGGCCGGGCACGGGAAAGAAGCCGAGCCTGTCCTTCAGGCCCGGGTTCTGCCGGACGACCGCCTGGGCGAGCCCGGGTACGGCGACGATCTGCGCGACCTTGCCACCGGCGAACACCCCGGCCTGGGGCGGGTGTTCCTCGTCGGCGTCCGTCGGGCCCTCGCCGAGCGCCTGGAGCCGGCGGTAGAAGTCCATGCCGCGCAGCGCGGCCGGGGTGTCCAGGGTGCCCTGCCACTCGTGGTCCTTCTCCCTGGCGAGGTCGCCGCCCTCGTCCCAGATGAAGCCGGAGAGCGTGTACCAGTCCTGTCCGGCGAGGTAGATGCCCTGGTTGCCGCCGGAGTCGAGCTTCTCGGTGGCGGCGAGCCACGCGTCGCGGGTCTTCGGCGGGCTGGTGATGCCGGCCTGCTCGAAGAGGTCCTTGCGGTAGATGACGACCCGGTTGGCGGCGTACCAGGGGATGCCGAACTGCTTGTTGCCGTCCTTGCCGGGCTGGGCGAGGCCGGGCAGCCACTTCTCCTTGTCCCAGTCCCGCATCGACTCCAGGGTCAGGTCCACGAGCCGGCCGCCGTCCGCGTACAGCGGCACCTGGGTGTTGCCGACCTCGATGACGTCCGGGCCGTCGCCGGAGTCCGCCTTGAGCGCGCCGCGGACCTTCTCGACGATGCCGGTCCACGACTGGATGCGGATGTCGAGTCGCAGGTCCTTGTGGGTGCGTTCGAAGTCCTCGGTGAACCGCCGCAGGAACTCCTTGGAGGCGCTGTCCTTCATCAGCCACACGGTCACGGTCTTGCGCTCGTGGCCGCCGGGGAGCATCCCGCAGCCGCTGACGAGGGAGCCGGTGACACAGACGAGGGCGAGCAGACGACGTCTCACGAGGGGTCCTGTTCTGTCTGGCGGGAGTGCTGGGACAGGGGTGGGGGCCCGACGTGGGGGGACGAGCGCGCGGCTCGTACGGGTGTGCTGGATTTTGGTATGGACCAATGCCGGGGTCAAGGGCCGGCCCCACGGCAGGCCCGCGACGCCGTGCGGGCGGAGCGCGGATACGGCACGGTGGAGTACGGCGTGACACGAGAGGAGCACCCGCATGACGAACCACACCTACCGGGTCACCGAGATCGTCGGCACCTCGCACGAGGGCGTCGACCAGGCGATCCGCAACGGCATCGCCCGCGCCGACCAGACCCTGCGCAAACTGGACTGGTTCGAGGTGACCCAGATCCGCGGCCAGATCGAGAACGGCCGGATCGAGCACTACCAGGTGGGCCTGAAGGTCGGCTTCCGTCTGGAGGACGCCGACTGAGCGCGCCCGCGCGGGCCCTCCTCAGGTACGCCCTTCGCGCTCCTGCGCTTCTTCCAGCGCGGCCGGCTTCGCCGCCCAGCGGGCCCGTACGACGGTGAAGCCGGCCCGCTCGGCGTCGTCGCACACCAGCTCGTCGTCGTCCACGACCACCCGGACCTCCCGGTCCCGGGCGAGCCGGCGCAGGATCTCCAGCTTGGTGAACCGCGCCGGCCTGCGGTCGGCGTTGCCCCGCATGTGCACGCGCCCCTCCGGCAGCCCGTGGGCGGCCAGCCACTCCAGCGTGTCCCGGCGGCACCGCTCGGGGCGGCCGGTGAGGTAGACGACCTCGCACGCCCCGGCGCTCTCCACGGCCAGCGCCACGCCCTCGGCGATCGGCGGGTCCTGGGGCGCGGCGGCGAAGAACGCGTCCCAGTCACGCGGCCGGCTCTCCAGGAAGTGCTGGCGGTGGGCGGTGTCGGCAAGCGTGTTGTCGAGGTCGAACACGGCCAGCGGGCGCTTGCTGCTGTCGGTCACACCGACCACCCTAACCGGCCCCGGGCCCCGGCCGGCTGCGCGCGACCGACGGCGGCAGGACGGGCCGGCCGTACGGTGCGTACCCGCGCACCCACCGGGCGTGGCCACGGGAATCCAGGGCCCGCCACGGTGTTGAACCCTGCGTGAGCAGCACAGTGATCAGCCGGACCTGGTTCTCCGTCCTCGACCGCTCCCGCACCCGCGAGGGCCACCCGCCCGCGGAGGCGCTGCGGGAGACCGTCGCGCTGGCCCGCGAGGCGGAGGCGCTGGGCTACCACCGGTTCTGGGTGTCCGAGCACCACGGCGTGCCGGGCGTCGCCGGCTCCGCGCCGACCGTGCTCGCCGCCGCCGTCGCCGCGGCCACCCGCACCATCCGGGTCGGGACCGGCGGGGTCATGCTGCCCAACCACCAACCCCTGGTCGTCGCCGAGCAGTTCGGGGTGCTCGAATCCCTGTTCCCGGGCCGTGTCGACATGGGGCTCGGCCGCTCCGTGGGTTTCACGGACGGGGTGCGCAAGGCGCTCGGCCGGGACAAGGGCGACGCCGAGGACTTCGCCGCGCGGCTCGGCGAGCTGCTGGACTGGTTCACGGGCGGCTCGCCGACCGGGGTGCACGCCCGCCCGGCGGAGGGCCTGACCGTGCCGCCGTTCGTGCTGGCCATGGGCGAGGGCGCGCGCATCGCGGCCCGCGCGGGCCTGCCCATGGTCATCGGTGACCTGCGCGGCCGGGAGAAGATGCTGCGCGGCATCGACCAGTACCGCTCCCTGTTCCGCCCCTCCCGCTGGGCGTCCGAGCCGTACGTGGTGATCTCCGGCACGGTCGCGGTCGCCGGCAGCGAGGCCGAGGCGCGCCGGCTGCTCATCCCCGAGGCCTGGGCGATGGCGTACTCCCGCACGCACGGCTCCTTCCCGCCGCTCGCCCCCGCCGAGGAGGTCGAGGCCCGCGCGATGACCGCGAAGGAACGGGACTTGTACGTCTCCGGGCTCGCCGGGCACATCGCGGGCACCGCGGACCAGGTCGCCCACGAGCTGGAGACGGTGCTGAAGGAGACCGGCGCCGAGGAGGTGCTCGTCACCACCAGCACCTACGACCGTACGGCCCTGCTGGACTCCCACCGGCGGCTCGCCGCGCTCTTCGCTCCGGGCCGGTGAACCGCCCGAGATGCGAACCCGGCCCGGGCCGGTGACCCTGGGAGGGCGAACCTCTAGCGACGAGGAGGGCTGCCATGTCCCTGAAGGACAAGATCAAGGGCATGCTCAAGGGCCGTGAGGGCATGGCCGACAAGGGCATCGACAAGGGCGGCGACTACGTCGACCAGCGCACCGGGAACAAGTACCGGTCGCAGGTCGACACCGGTCAGGACAAGCTGCGGGACGAGTTCGGCACCCGGCCGCAGGACCGGGACAACCCTCCGCAGGTCTAGCGCACGGGGGCGGTTAGGGTATCCCCCCGATGCACAGCCCCCATGACCCGTACGTCCGCGTCCGCGGCGCCCGCGAGCACAACCTCAAGGGCGTCGACGTGGACATCCCCCGGGACGTGCTGGCCGTGTTCACCGGCGTCTCCGGCTCGGGCAAGTCGTCCCTGGCGTTCGGCACGGTCTACGCCGAGGCGCAGCGGCGGTACTTCGAGTCGGTCGCCCCGTACGCGCGCCGCCTGATCCACCAGGTGGGGGCGCCCAAGGTCGGTGAGATCACCGGGCTGCCGCCCGCGGTCTCGCTCCAGCAGCGCCGCTCCGCCCCCGGCTCGCGCTCCTCGGTGGGCACGGTCACCAACCTCTCCAATTCGCTGCGCATGCTGTTCTCGCGCGCCGGCGTCTATCCGCCCGGCGCCGAGCGGCTGGACTCGGACGCGTTCTCGCCGAACACGGCGGCCGGTGCCTGCCCCACCTGCCACGGCCTCGGGCAGGTGCACGAGACCACCGAGGACCTGCTGGTCCCGGACCCCTCGCTGACCATCCGCGAGGGTGCCGTCGCGGCCTGGCCGGGCGCCTGGCAGGGCAAGAACCTGCGGGACATCCTGGACACGCTCGGCCACGACGTGGACCGGCCCTGGCGTGAGCTGCCCGCCCGGGAGCGCGAGTGGATCCTGTTCACCGACGAGCAGCCGGTGGTCACCGTCCACCCGGTCCGGGACGCCGACCGCATCCAACGGCCGTACCGGGGCACGTACATGAGCGCCCGCCGGTACGTCCTGAAGACGTTCTCGGACACCAGGTCGCCGACCCTGCGGGCGAAGGCGGAGCGCTTCCTGACCAGTGCGCCCTGCCCGGCCTGCGGGGGCAGCCGGCTGCGACCCGAGGCGCTCGCGGTGACCTTCGGCGGGCGGACCATCGCGGAGCTGGCCGCGCTGCCGCTGACCGACCTCGCGGGGCTCCTCGACGGCGGCACCGGGACAGAGACGGCCCGGGTGCTCAGGGCCGACCTCACGTCCCGGATCGCGCCGGTGGTCGAGCTAGGGCTCGGCTATCTCAGCCTGGACCGGGCCACCCCCACCCTCTCGGTGGGCGAGCTGCAACGGCTGCGGCTCGCCACGCAGTTGCGCTCCGGGCTGTTCGGTGTGGTGTACGTGCTGGACGAGCCGTCCGCCGGACTGCACCCGGCGGACACCGAGGCCCTGCTGACCGTGCTGGACCGGCTGAAGGCCGCCGGGAACTCGGTGTTCGTGGTGGAACACCATCTGGAGGTGGTGCGCGGCGCCGACTGGGTGGTCGACGTGGGCCCCGGCGCGGGCGAGCACGGCGGGCGGGTACTGTACAGCGGGCCGGTGGCCGAGCTGGCCTCGGTCGAGGAGTCGGCGACGGCCGTGTTCCTCTTCGACGAGTCGCCCGGACCGCCGCGCGAAGTCCGGGCACCACGCGGCTGGTTGTCGGTCGGACCGGTGACCCGGCACAACCTGCGCGGGGTGACGGCCGAGTTCCCGCTCGGCGCGTTCACCGCGGTCACCGGTGTCTCCGGCTCCGGAAAGTCCACGCTGATCGGCGAGTTGACGGAAGACCCAGGCCGCGTCGAGCGGCTGGTCCGCGTCGACCAGAAGCCCATCGGCCGCACCCCGCGGTCCAACCTGGCCACCTACACGGGCCTGTTCGACGTCGTGCGGAAGGTGTTCGCCGGCACCGAGGAGGCGCGGGCGCGCGGGTACGGCGTAGGCCGGTTCTCGTTCAACGTGGCCGGTGGGCGCTGCGAGACCTGCCAGGGCGAGGGGTTCGTCAGCGTGGAACTGCTGTTCCTGCCGATCACCTACGCGCCCTGCCCGGACTGCGGCGGCGCCCGCTACAACCCCGAGACGCTCCAGGTGACGTACCGGGGACGGACCATCGCCGACGTGCTCGACCTGACCGTGGAGGCCGCCGCGGAGTTCTTCGCGGACTCCCCCGCCGCCGCCCGCAGCCTCGGCACCCTGCTCGACGTGGGCCTCGGCTATCTGCGGCTCGGCCAGCCGGCGACCGAGCTGTCCGGCGGGGAGGCGCAGCGGATCAAGCTGGCGAGCGAACTCCAGCGCGGACGCCGGGGCCACACCCTGTACCTGCTGGACGAGCCGACGACCGGACTGCACCCGGCCGATGTGGAAGTGCTGATGGACCGGCTGCACGGGCTGGTCGACGCCGGGCACACGGTCGTCGTGGTCGAGCACGACATGACGGTGGTCGCGGGCGCGGACTGGGTGGTCGACCTCGGCCCGGGCGGCGGCGACCGGGGCGGCCGGATCGTGGCGGCCGGCCCGCCGGACCGGGTGGCCCGCGCGGAGGGCAGCGCCACGGCGCCGTATCTGGCGCGGGTCATGCCCTGAGCCCGGGGTGGCCCACCGCGTCCAAGGCATCGATGCGGTAAACGAGTTGTGCAAGTCCAGCGGCTCGCCGGGGCTTCCCGCCGATAATACGAGCGTGTCCACTTCACCCGATCTCGCGCTCGCCGACGGCACTCCGGTCCGGTTCCTGCTCGCCCCCGGCACCGGCGCCGCACCCGCCGCCCCACCGGACGACGACCTGCCGGAGGGCATGGGGCGGGCCATGCCGGTCGGCGCGGGCGGCCGGGCCGTCGCGAACTTCGCCGCCGAGGCGCTGCGCGGCGCGCTGCGGCCGATCGGCCCGCTGTTGCAGGAGGTCCACGACGCCGCCACGGCGGTGCCCGATCCACCCACCGAACTGACCGTGACCTTCGGTGTGCAGGTCGGCCAGGATCTGAAGTTCGGGATCGTGGGCGCGGCCGGGCAGGCGCATCTCACCGTCACCGCCGCCTGGAAACCCGCCCCGGACACCGGCGCGACATCCGGCGCGGAGTGACGTGTGGGGTGGTTCCGGAATCGCTGGGACACCTGCGCCGATCCGTCCCGGTACGTCGTGTCCTTGCTGCGCGCCGAGGACGGCAAGGCCGCGGGGGCGGGCTTCGTCCTCGGCGCCGACACGGTGCTGACCTGCGCGCACGTCGTCAACGCCGCGCTGGGCAGGGACCTGCTCGACGCGCGGGCACCGGGTGTCGACGAGGTGACCGTCGAGGTGCCGGACGCCGGGCGGACGGACGACCGGCGGTTTCCGGCGCGTGTCGCCCACTGGATACCGCCCCGCGCCCGGGGCGGCGGGCCGGTCGGCGCGGGCAGCACCGAATGGCTCGGCGACCTCGCCGTGCTGCGCGTCGACGCCCCGGCCGGGGGTCTGCCGCCCGGTCCCCGCCAGGCCGCCATGACGGTCGGGCACAAGCTGGACGCCTGGCACGGCGGCGGCCGAGCCGCCACCGTCGCCCGGCTCACCGTCGCCGCGCTGCACGGCCCCCTGGCCTATCTGGACGGCGCCCCCACCGGCATGGCGGTCGGCCCCGGCTACAGCGGCAGCCCGCTGTGGTGCCGGCAGGAGCAGGCCGTGGTCGGGCTGGTCGTGGGGCACTTCATGCCGGTGGACGGGCCGCCGACGCCGGTCGCGCTCGGCTTGCAGAGCCTGGTCCGGCGCAGCTGGGCCGTGCCCTGGCAGGCCGTCGAGGCCGAACTGCGGCCCCTCGGCGTGCTGGACGGCGTCCTGCCCACGCCCGTCGACCCGGACGACCCGGCCTTCGAGCTGCTGGTGGAGGCCATCGAGGACGCGCTGCCCTCGCCCAGCGGACGGGGTGACTGCGCCCGCCGGCTGGCCCGGCTGTGCGGTGTCGAGGCGGGCAGCGACGTCGTCCCGCCCTCCCCCGAGGAGGTCGCCGGTTTCGTGCTGACGCATCCGCGCGCCCTGGCGGCGCTGACCGGAATCCTGCGCCGGGACAGCCCGCGCGCCGCCGACCGGATTCTGGCCGTGGGCGCCCTGTCCCGCACGCCCCGGCTGCTGTCCGCGGCCGAGTACACGGAGCTGCGCGGACTTCTGCGCGCCATCGCCCCAGCCGTGCTGGCACGGTTCCCGGAGGCGGTCCGGGCCGCGTTGCCGCACCTCGCGGCCCGGCCGGGCGGCGACACCGTGGACGCGCTCCTCGATCATCTGGAGGGCCTGCCGGGTGACGGCCACGCGACCGGCGAGGAGCGCCGGGTGCCGGCGCTGCTGCGGGTGACGGAGTACGTCGCCGCGCTGTGCCCGGACACCCAGCGGGCGCGGCTGCGGCTGTGGGCGGACGGGGTGGCCCGGCGCCTGGGCATCGAGCGGTCGGCGCTGGGCGAACGCCGTTTCGACGCGCAGGAGTGGGCGCGTACGGCGCGCGGACGTGCCATCCGGGTGCGGGTCCTGGTGCAGGTGACCAAGGCCGGGCGCGGCCGGCACCGGCTGCGGATCTGGTGCGACGAGGGAACGGGGCCCCGGCAGGTGTCCGCCGAGAGCGTGCAGTCGTACACGGCCTCGGAGGCGGCGCGCGAGGTGCTGCGGGTGCTGGACTCGCTGACGCCCTCGGCCGAGGACGAGCGCCCGCCCCTGGTGGAGGTGCTCGTGGATCGCGGCGGCCTCAACCTGCCCGTCGACGAGTGGGCGGCCCGGGATCCGGCCGAGCTGGTGCCCGGTGTGCTCGGGGTGGAGTTCCCGCTGGTCGTGCACTGCCCCGAACTGCTGCGCCGCAACGGGCGTTTCGTCTCCCGGTGGCGCAGCCGGTGGAGCCGGCTGGACGAGGGCAAGGCGCTCGTCGTCTCGGAACCCGCCGACCGGGACACGCT
This sequence comes from Streptomyces sp. NPDC029138, assembly GCF_055564375.1. Classification (NCBI taxonomy): domain Bacteria; kingdom Bacillati; phylum Actinomycetota; class Actinomycetes; order Kitasatosporales; family Streptomycetaceae; genus Streptomyces; species Streptomyces sp. NPDC029138. Next base: position 26,222 of record NZ_JBVHWM010000023.1, on the reverse strand, counting down.
CTACTCGCGGCTCGTCAACCAACTCGACACCGTGCGCGTCTCCGTGGACGTACCCCCCGGACCGCCCCGGGACCGCATCGTGCAGACCTGCCTGGCGCTGGGCATACCCGTGGTGATGTGGGACCGGCGCGAGGACGGCTCCTCGCACAGCGTCCGGCACATGGCGCGGGTCGCCACCCGGGAGCTGCCCGACGGCGTCCACAGCTACCGGGCCAACGCCCTGAACAACGCACCCGAGTTCCCCGGCCGGCCGGTCCTGGCCTGGGCCGACGCCGACCGTACCGTCCCTCGTCTGCACCTGTCCGAACCCCAGGAGGGCCCATGACATCCGCCGCCGACGCCGACTGGCGCCTGTTCCGAGGCGACGGCGTGCCCCGGGCCGTCAGCCTCCCCTCCGCCCCGCCCTGGCGGCGCTTCACCCCCACCCGCGCGACGCGCCCCGAACTGCCGTACGTGATCGACCCGCGGCATGCCGACATCGTCAACGCGGCCCTGCACCTGCGCCGCCCGCTGCTGGTGACCGGGCCCGCCGGCACCGGCAAGTCGTCCCTCGCCCGGGCCGTCGCGCACGAACTGTGCCTGGGCGACCTGCTGCGCTGGTCGGTCACCAGCCGCTCCACCGTGCCGGACGCGCTGTACGTGTACGACGCCATCGGCCGGCTGCGGGAGACCACGCTCAGCCGGGACCGCGGCGAGGGCGAGCCGTCCATCGGCCAGTTCATCCGGCTCGGCCCGCTCGGTACGGCACTGGTGGCGTCGGGCGCCCCGCGCTGCCTGCTCATCGACGAGATGGACAAGGGCGACGTCGATCTGCCCAACGACCTGCTCACCGTGTTCGAGGAGGGCTATTTCGAGATCAAGGAGCTGGTCCGGCTGCCGGAGGGCACGGCCGACGTGGAGGTGCAGACCTCCGACCACCGGGGCACCGTCCGGGTGCACCAGGGGCTCGTGCAGTGCGCCGAGTTCCCCGTCGTGATCATCACCAGCAACGGGGAGCGGGACTTCCCGCCCGCTTTCCTGCGCCGCTGCCTGCGGCTGGAACTGCCGGTGCCGGACGAGGAGCGGCTGCGCGACATCGTCGCCGCCCACCTGGGCGAGGAGGCGCTGCGGGAGGCCGACGACCTGATCGACGCCTTCCTGCGCCGCCGCGCCCTGGGCGAGCTGGCCACCGACCAGCTGCTGAACGCGGTGTTCCTGCGCACCGGGGGCGTCGACCTGGACGCGGACGGCCTGCTGGACGCCGTGCTGCACCAGCTCACCGGGGCGATGTGACCGTGCCGGGCGGGGGCGCGCGGCTGGCCGAGGTGCTGCGGGTGCTGGCGGCCTGCGGGCACGAGCTGGACGCGGACCAGGTCCTGGACGTGCTGTGGCTCGCCCGTCGGCTGCCCGCGGACGCCGGCGCGCCGCTGCTGCGCGAGCCGTCGCCGGCGCCCGCCCGCCCGGCGCCCGGCCCCGCCCCCGGGCCCGGCCCGACGGAACCGCGGCATCCGGCGCCGGAGCCCGACGACCCGGACCTGCCCGACCTCACCGCGCCCTCCCTGTACGCGGCGGCACGGCAGACCCCGGTGCCGGAGGTGCGGCTCGCCCCGGCCGCCCCCGAGCCCAGGCGGGCGCTGCCGGTGCGGGTGCCCGAGGACAAGGCCCTCGCCGACGAACTCGAACTGGGCCGGGCCCTGAGGCCGTTGCGCCGCCGCCTGGACAGCCGCCACCGCACGGAGATCGACGAGGAGCGCACCGCCGCGCAGCTCGCCGAGACGGGCCTGCCCGACGTGGTGGAGCGGCCGGTGCGGGAGCGCTGGCTGAATCTGGCGCTGCTCGTGGACGACGGTCTGTCGATGCTGCTGTGGCACCGGCTCGGCGCCGAACTGCGCGCGCTGCTGGAGCGGCTGGGTGCCTTCGCCACCACCCGGGTCCTCGGCCTCGACACCCGCGCCGCCCGCGAACCCCGCCTGCGCACCCGGCCGTTCCGGCCGGACGCCGGCACACTGCCGCTGAGCACGGTCAACGACCCCTCGGGCCGCACCCTCGTCCTCGTCGTCAGCGACGGCATGGGCGCCGCCTGGCGGTCCGAGGCCCTGCACCGGCTGCTGGCGGAGTGGGGCTCCCGGGGCCCGGTCGCGGTGCTCCAGACGCTGCCGCCGGACATGTGGGAGGCGTCCGGCATCGCCGCGGAACGCTGGCAGGTCACCACCCGGCGGATCGGCGGCGCCAACGCGGCCTGGGAGGTCGACGATCCGCTGCTGCCGCCGGAGCTGTCCGCGTTCCGGGGGGTGCCGGTGCCGGTCCTGGAACCGACCCCGGAGTCGCTGCGGGACTGGGCCCGGCTGCTGGCCTCGCCCGGCACCACCGTGGAGCTGCCGCTGCTGGCCGGCCCCGACCCGTACGGCAGCGTGGCCGCCGCCCGGGACCTGGCCAGCGCGCAGCACTTCCGGGACGCGGCGACCCCGGAGGCGTACCGGCTGGCGGCGCACCTGGCGGCGGTGTCGCCGCTGTCGGTGCCGGTGATGCGGCTGGTGCAGTCGGCGGTGCCGTGGCCGGCCACGACCTCGCACCTGGCGGAGGTGTTCCTGGGCGGCCTGGTCCGGCCGCATCCGGCGCCGGTGCCCGGCCCGCTGCCCGCCAAGCACCGGGTGTTCGACTTCGCCGAGGAGTCCAAGGCAGTGCTGCTGGACTCGGTCCCGCAGGCCGAACTCCTGCGCACCAGCCGTCGTATCGGCCGGCATCTGGAGGAACTCGCGGGCAACTCGCCGGACTTCCCGGCCTGGCTGGCCCATCCGGACGGCTCCGCCCAGCTGCCCGGTACGCACCAGCCGTTCACCAGCGTCGAACGCCGGCTGCTCGCCCGGTTCGGGGTGTCCTTCGACCGGGTGCCCGGCCTGCCCCGCTCGGAACCGGAGAGTCCCGCCGCGCCCGCCGACGGCTGGGAGCCGCTGACCGACGCCGACCCGGAGCGGCTCGGCCCGTACCGGCTGCGGGACCGGCGCCGGGGCCGCCGTACCGTGCTGTACCGGGGGGTGGACGCGCACGGCACGGAGGCGGTGCTGCGCACGCCCCGGCCCGATCTGCCCGCCGCCAACGCCCAGTTGATCACCGTGGAGGCGGAGGTGCTGGGCCGGCTGCAAGGCCAGTACGCGCCCGCGCTGCTGGCCACGGGACCGGACGACTCCCCGCCGTGGCTGGCGATGGCCCCGGTCCGCGACCGGGACACCCCGGACGGGCAGCCGCCCCGGCTGTCGGAGGTGTTCGCCCGCTCCCTGCGGCACGGCACCGCGCCGTTCGACCTGGTGCGCGGCCTGCTGGTTTCCTGGCACCTGGCGAACGCGCTCGCCCTGTGCCACGCCGCGGGTCTGGTGCCCGCGGACTTCGGCATGGACAGCGTGTACGTGCTGCGCCGCACCATCGTGCTCGGCGACCTGTCGGACTACGCCGTGGACGGCCGGTACCTGGGGTCCGGTCCCGCGCCGTCCGTCGCGGACAGCATGCGCGCGCTGGGCACCATGCTCCAGCTCATCAGCAGCAAGGCGGGCGTGGAGGTGCCGAACCTGCCGGAGGGCATGCATCTGTGGCAGGGCGACGGCTGGGAGAAGCTGCGGCGCCTGGTGCTGCGCTGCCTGGACGACGACCCGGGCCGGCGGCCCACCGCCGGAGAGGTCGCCGACGCGCTGGCCAAGTACATCGCCATGACCCGGCGGTTCGGCGACGCCGCGCCGTCGCCGGTCCCGGCGGCGAGCGGCCGGGCGCCGGCGCCCGTGCCGCTCACCCCGCCGGCCCTGACCGAGGAGGCACAGCAGGCCGGGCGGCAGCTGCCCCTGCCCCGCTTCGGGGCGGCCCGCGCACAGACCCAGGAACGCCTGGCCCGGCTGCGCGTGCCGCTGCCGCACAGCAGGCGGCTCACGCTGATCAGTGCGCACCACTACAGCGGCCGGGCCACCGCGACGATCGCGCTGGGCTCGCTGCTGGCCGCCGTACGGGCCGAGCCCGTCCTCGCCGTCGACGGGGCCGCCACCGAGGGGGCACTCGCCTTCTTCCTCCCGCGCGACCGGAACCGGGCCGTGCCGCGGGATCTGGCAGGCCTGCCGCCCGGCCCGTCGTACGAGCGCATCCGCGCCCACACCACCCGCCTCGCCTCGGGCCTGGAAGTGATCGCGCACCGCGCGGGGCACTTCGGGCCCAACTCCGCGCACGCGCAGGAGTACACGCAGGTGCTGGCCCACACGGCGCCGTACTACCCCTTCGTGCTGACCGACTGGGCGCCGGTGCGCCTGGAGCAGCCCCTGGACGCGATCCTCGACCACACGCACCGGCTGATCGTGTGCTGCGGCACCGCCGACTGGTGCCGCGACGCCGCGGTGCGCACCCTCGGCCGGATCCGGGAGGCCGGACGCCATCGGCTGGCGCGTGAAGCGATCGTCGTGGCCACGCGGACCGACGGCTCCTACCGCCGTGACCTGCCCGACGACTTCCCCTGGCAGCTGAACGTCCAGCCCGATCAGGTGGTGCAGGTCCCGTTCGACACCGCCCTCCAGTCATCGCGCTGGGAGCTGAAGGACCTCCGCCCGGCCACCGTGCACGCCTGTCTGCGGCTGGCCGAGCTGGTCGTGCGGCCCCTCTAGGGCGCTCGCGACCAGCGCCGCGTGGCTCCAGGCGGGCTCGGGTGCGGCCGGCTGGGCCGCGTGCGCGAGGGCGCGGCGGTCGGGGTGGGCGCCCGGCGGGATCACCGGCCGGACCTCCACCTCGGCGACCAGGCCCCGGGCCCGGGCGACGCGCCACAGGGAGGCCAGCAGGGTGTCCGCGCCGACGAAGGCCGCCGCGGTGCCGGGTCCGCCGTCCTGCCGCCGGTAGCGCAGGCCGACCGGCTGGACGGGCACCCCCGCGTCGAGCGCGGCCTGGAAGACGGCCCGGCGGAACCGGCCGTGGGCGCGCCCGCACCAGGTGCTGCCCTCGGGGAAGGCGGTCACGGCCGCGCCCGCGCGCAGGGCGCCGGCGATCTCGGCGACCGTGCCGGGCAGGGCACGCAGCCGGTCCCGCTCGATGAACAGGGCCCCGCCGCGCGCGGCCAGCGCACCCGCCAGGGGCCACTGCCGGACCTCGCTCTTGGCGAGCATCCGGGCCGGGCGTACGGCGGTGAGCAGCGGGATGTCCAGCCACGAGACGTGGTTGGCGACCAGCAACAGCCCGCCGGCCGGCGGGGCGGAGCCGGTGATCCGGACCCGGACCCCGATGGCCCGCACGATCATCCGGCACCACCGTCCGACCCACTCGGCGGGGATTCTCCCGCCGAGCGGGGACAGCGCGATCCCGGCCAGCAGCAGGGCCGCGACCGCGGTCAGCCGCAGCACGGCACGGGGTACGGCCGCGGCGGCCCGGACCGGCTCCAGGCAGGCGCCCGGTGTGCAGGGCGCGGTGGGCAGCCAGACGCTCATCAGGCCGGGACGAGGGAGAGGAAGTGCCGCAGATAGCGCGGGTCGACCCGGCGCATCGACAGCAGGACGTACAGGTCGGCGACCCCGAAGTCGGGGTCGTGCGCGGGCTCCCCGCACACCCAGGCGCCGAGCCGGAGGTAGCCGCGCAGCAGGGCGGGGAGTTCGGTGCGGGCGGCGGGGGCCGCGGTGCCGGGAGTCCACGGCAGCAGCGGCCGGACCCGGAACTCCTCGGGTGCCAGGTGCCTGTCCCGGACCCGCTCCCAGGTGCCGGCGGCGAGGGCACCACCGTCGGCGAGGGGCACCGAGCAGCAGCCCGCCAGCCACTCGTGGCCCCGGTCGGTCATGTAGCGGGCTATGCCGGCCCAGATCAGGCCGATGACGGCGCCGTCGCGGTGGTCGGGGTGGACGCAGGAGCGGCCGACCTCGACCAGGCCGGGCCGGATCGCGTCCAGCGCGGTCAGGTCGAACTCGCCCTCGGAGTAGAGCCGGCCGGCGACCGCGGCCCGCTCCGGCGGCAGCAGCCGGTAGGTGCCGACGACCTGCCCGGTCACCTCCTCGCGCACGAGCAGGTGGTCGCAGTAGGCGTCGAAGGGGTCGACGTCGTGCCCGGGCTCCGCGGTGGTCAGCAGGGCCCCCATCTCCCCGGCGAAGACGTCGTGCCGCAGCCGCTGGGCGGCACGCACGTCGGCCTCGTCGCGGGCGAGGGTGACGGTGTAGCGGGTGGGTGCCGCGGGCTGCGGGGGACGGTCGAGCGTGGAAACGCCGGTCATGGCTCTCTCCTGGGCACGGGCCGGGTCGGCGACAGAGGTGGCGGACCTGGTGCGTACGGCCCGCCGCTCCTGTTCTTCCGATGCCGGTTGGCGTGCGCGTGACCGGTGCCGGGAGAGCGGATGTGGGGGTGATGAACGCCGGGGTCGAAGCCAGACGGGGCCGGGGATGAGCACCACTCCCGGCCCCGCCCGTCCACCGGTCGGCGAACGTTCTACGGCGCTACCTCTTGCCCGACTTCCGGGTGGCCCTCAGCCACTCCTTGTTCATGCTGGTGATGGACACCAGCGGAATCCCCTTGGGGCAGGCGGTCGCGCACTCGCCGGTCAGCGTGCACCCGCCGAACCCCTCCGCGTCCATCTGGGCCACCATGTCCAGCACCCGCGTCTCCCGCTCGGGCGCGCCCTGGGGCAGTACGTTCAGATGGTTGACCTTGGCGGAGGTGAACAGCATGGCCGCCCCGTTGGGACACGCGGCCACACACGCCCCGCACCCGATGCACTCCGCGTGCTCGAACGCGAAGTCGGCGTCGGCCTTCGGCACCGGCGTGGCGTGGGCCTCCGGTGCGGACCCGGTCGGCGCGGTGATGTAGCCGCCGGCCTGGATGATCCGGTCGAACGCCGACCGGTCCACCACCAGGTCCTTGATCACGGGGAAGGCCGCCGCCCGCCACGGCTCGATGTCGATCGTGTCGCCGTCCCGGAAGGACCGCATGTGCAGCTGGCAGGTGGTGGTCCGCTCCGGCCCGTGCGCGTCGCCGTTGATGACGAGCGAGCACGCGCCGCAGATGCCCTCGCGGCAGTCGTGGTCGAAGGCGACCGGCTCCTCCCCGGAGAGGATGAGCTGTTCGTTGAGGACGTCCAGCATCTCCAGGAAGGACATGTCGGGCGAGATGTCGTCCACCTCGTAGGTGGACATCGCTCCTTCGGCGTCGGCGTTCTTCTGCCGCCAGACGCGCAGGGTGAGCTTCATGCGTAGCTCCGCTGGGTGGGATGGACGTACTCGAAGACCAGGTCTTCCTTGTGCAGGACGGGCGCCTCGCCGGTGCCGGTGAACTCCCACGCGGCGGCGTACGAGAACACGTCGTCCTTGCGGGCGGCCTCGCCGTCCGGGGTCTGGGACTCCTCGCGGAAGTGGCCGCCGCAGGACTCGGTGCGGTGCAGCGCGTCGAGGCACATCAGCTCGGCCAGCTCCAGGTAGTCGACGACCCGGTTGGCCTTCTCCAGCGACTGGTTGAACTCCTCGCCGGTTCCGGGGACCTTGATGCGGCGCCAGAACTCCTCGCGGATCTGCGGGATGCGCTCCAGGGCCTTGCGCAGCCCCGCGTCCGTGCGGGCCATGCCGCAGAACTCCCACATCAGCTCGCCTAGTTCGCGGTGGAAGGAGTCCGGGGTGCGGTCGCCGTCCACGGCCAGCAGCAGGTTGATCCGGTCCTCGGTCTCGGCCAGCACCTCCTGGACGACCGGGTGTCCGTCGGTGACCGGTTCCTGGTGCGGGTTGCGGGCCAGGTAGTCGTTGATGGTGGCCGGCAGCACGAAGTAGCCGTCGGCCAGGCCCTGCATCAGCGCGGAGGCGCCGAGCCGGTTGGCGCCGTGGTCGGAGAAGTTGGCCTCCCCGATCGCGAACAGGCCGGGGATCGTGGTCTGGAGGTCGTAGTCGACCCACAGGCCGCCCATCGTGTAGTGCACGGCCGGGTAGATCCGCATCGGCACCTCGTACGGATCCTCGTCGGTGATCCGCTGGTACATGTCGAAGAGGTTGCCGTACCTGGCCTCGACGGCCTTGCGGCCCATGCGCCGGATGGCGTCGGCGAAGTCCAGGTAGACGCCCTGTCCGCCGGGGCCCACTCCCCTGCCCTCGTCGCAGACGTTCTTCGCGGCGCGGGAGGCGATGTCCCGGGGCACGAGGTTGCCGAAGGACGGGTAGATGCGCTCCAGGTAGTAGTCGCGCTCGTCCTCGGGGATCTCGTTCGGCGGGCGGGTGTCGCCCTGGGCCTTGGGCACCCAGATGCGGCCGTCGTTGCGCAGCGACTCGCTCATCAACGTCAGCTTGGACTGGTGGTCGCCGGTGCGGGGGATGCAGGTCGGGTGGATCTGGGTGAAGCAGGGGTTGGCGAAGTAGGCGCCGCGCCGGTGCGCCCGCCAGACGGCGGTCGCGTTGGAGTTCATGGCGTTCGTCGACAGGTAGAAGACGTTGCCGTAGCCGCCGCTCGCGAGGACCACGGCGTCCGCGAAGTACGTGTCGATCTTCCCGGTGACGAGATCGCGCGCCACGATCCCGCGCGCCCGCCCGTCGACCACGATCAGGTCGAGCATCTCGGTGCGCGGATGCATCTCCACGTTCCCGGCGGCGATCTGCCGGGACAGCGCCTGGTAGGCGCCCAGCAGCAGCTGCTGGCCGGTCTGGCCGCGGGCGTAGAAGGTGCGCGAGACCTGGACGCCGCCGAAGGAGCGGGTGTCGAGCAGTCCGCCGTACTCGCGGGCGAACGGCACGCCCTGGGCCACGCACTGGTCGATGATCTCGACGGAGATCTGTGCCAGGCGGTGGACGTTGGACTCGCGGGCCCGGAAGTCGCCGCCCTTGACGGTGTCGTAGAACAGCCGGTGGATGGAGTCGCCGTCGTTGCGGTAGTTCTTCGCCGCGTTGATCCCGCCCTGCGCGGCGATGGAGTGGGCACGGCGCGGGGAGTCCTGGTAGCAGAACTGGACGACGTGGTAGCCCTGTTCGGCGAGCGTGGCCCCGGCGGAGCCGCCGGCCAGGCCGGTGCCGACGACGATGATCGTGTGCTTGCGGCGGTTGGCCGGGTTGACCAGCTTCGCCTCGAAGCGGCGCTTGTCCCAGCGTTCGTGGATGGGCCCGGCGGGGGCCTTGGCGTCGGTGACCGGCGCGCCGGTCGCGTAGTCGGCGTAGGTAGTCATGTCAGCTCACCACTCCGGTCATGACGCCCACGGGTATGGCGATGAAGCCGGCCGTGAGCAGCAGCGCGAGGACGTCGACGATGGTCTTCAGGGCGCGGTCGCGCCTGCGGCTGCCGACGCCGAGGGTCTGGGCGGCGCTCCAGAAGCCGTGCCGGATGTGCAGTCCGAGCGCGAGCATCGCGACGATGTAGATGACGTTGCCGTACCAGGTGGAGAAGGTGTCCACGACGTTCTGGTACGGGTGGCCCTCCTGGAAGCCGCCGGAGTGCACGGTGCCGGTGGTCAGGTCGAGGATGTGCCAGACGATGAAGAGGCCGAGGATGACGCCGCCCCAGCGCATGGTGCGGGTCGCGTAGCTGGCCCGCGGCTTCTTGTGCACGTACTTGCTGGGCCGTGCCCTGATGTCGCGGCGGCTGAGCTGGTAGGCGGACGTGGCGTGGGCGACCACGGCGACGACGAGAACGATCCGGACGAGCCAGAGCGTCCACTCGTAGTGCATGAAGGGCTCGCCGACGGTGCGCAGCCAGTGGGCGTAGTGGTTGAACTCGCCCGCGCCGAAGTAGATCTTCAGATTGCCGATCAGGTGCGCGACCAGGTACAGCAGCATGATCACGCCGCTGACGGCCATCACCGTCTTCTTGCCGACGGTGGAGTCCCACATCGTGCGCGCCATGGACGGCCGTCGGTCCGTCCGCGTTGCCAGAGCCATGGCACAGACGCTAAGGGCGAGACACCCGATCGGTCCAAGACATGGTCCAGCTCGATTCCATAGGCTGGGGCTATTCTGGTGGGGTGCAGTTCCAGCAGCTCCAGTACTTCGTGGCCGTCGCCGAGACCCGGCACTTCACCCGGGCCGCCGAGCTGGTCCATGTCGCCCAGCCGTCGCTGTCCCAGCAGATCAAGGCGCTGGAGCGGGAACTGGGCGCGGATCTCTTCCTTCGCGCCCGGGGCAACATCACGCTCACCGACGCCGGCGAGGCGCTGCTGCCGCTGGCCCGGCGCATCCTGGCCGATGCCGACACGGCGAGGCACGAGGTGCAGGAACTGGTGCAGCTGCGGCGGGGGCGGGTACGGCTGGGGGCGACGCCGAGCCTGTGCACGGGACTGTTGCCGGATGTGCTGCGGGCCTTCCACGACCGGTATCCGGGCATTCAGCTGCTGATCGAGGAGGGCGGCTCCCACGACCTGGTGCGGGAGCTGGCGCGCGGCGCGCTCGACCTCGCGCTGGTCGTGCTGCCGCTGCCGACGCCGGCGCCCGCGCTGACGACCGTGGAGCTGCTGCGCGAGGATCTGGTGGTGGTGTCCTCACCGGAGGCTCCGGAACCCGGCCGGGGCCGGCGGGTCGTGGAGATCGCCGACCTGGAGGGGGAACGGCTGGTCATGTTCCGGCACGGGTACGACCTGCGGGAACTGACCGTCGCCGCGTGCCGCTCCGCCGGGTTCGAGCCGGACTTCGCCGTGGAGGGCGGCGAGATGGACGCGGTGCTGGGGTTCGTCCGGGCGGGGCTCGGCCTGGCCGTCGTACCCCGGATGGTGGCCACTCGGGCGGGCCGGGGGCTGCGGGTCACCCCGCTGGCCCGCCCCGGCCTGCACCGCACCATCGCACTCGCCCACCGCAGCGATGTGGCTCCGCCACGGGCGGCCCGGGAGTTGCAGCGGATGCTGCTCGAGCGGTAGCCGACGCGGCGGAGCGGCAGCCGACGCCGGCGGCACGGCAGGGGATTGCCGGCGGCCGACAGAGCCCCAGGCAACCCCGGCGGCACGACTGGCAGCGCGGCGGAACCGCAGGCAGCGTGGCGGAACCGCAGGCAACCCCGGCAGAGCGCAGGCAACCCCGGCGGTACGCCAGGCAGCACGGCGGCATCGCAGGCAACCCCGGCGGGAACGACAGGCGGTGCGGCGGAGCCGCAGACAACCCAGGCAGGCGGCGCGGCAGAACCGCAGGCAACCACGGGGGGACGACAGGCAGCGCGGCGGAGCCGCAGGCGACCCCGGCGGAACGCCAGGCGACATGGCAGCCGCAGGCAACCACGGCGGTACGCCAGGCAGCACGGCGGCACCGCAGGCAGCGTGGCGGAACCGCAGGCAACCCCGGCAGAGCCACAGGCAACCCCGCCGGAAAGACCAGGCAGCGCGGCGGCACCGCAGGCGACCCCGCCGGAACGACAGGCGGTGGGCGGTCAGGCGGTCAGGACGGTCGGTTTGAGGACCTCCTCGCACCACCGGCGGAAGGACGTGGGCGCCGTTTCGGGGGTGGTGGGCGCCGCGCTGCCGTAGAAGCCCTGCTCGGCGGTGGCGGTCGCGAGGTCGGTCACGGCCCGCGCCCAGTCCTCGCTCGCGCCGTGCCGCAGCAGCGAGGCCCGGTACTCCGCCCCGCTCAGCCGCCGGAAGCGCACCGGCCGGTCCAGCACCTCGGAGACGACGCGCGCCATGTCCTCGGGCGTCAGCGCGTCGGGACCGACCATCGGGACGTCGTCCTGGCCGGTCCAGGACCCGTCGAGCAGCAGCCGTGCCGCTGTGGCACCGACGTCACGGGTGGTGCAGGTGCGCAGCACCCGGTCGCCGTACGTCGCCATGGCGATCACTCCGCCGTCGCGGATCGCCGCGGCCTGGTGGAGCAGGTTCTCCATGAGGTAGGGCGGGCACAGTGCCCGGTGGTGGACCCCGGTGGCCCGGACCACGTCGTCCATGGCCAGCGAGGCCGAGATCTGCCCGGCGTTCCGGGCGACACCGCGGCCCAGGGTGGACACGGCGACGACCCGCTCGACGCCCTGGGTGCGGATCGCGTCGACCAGCGGCCGGGTGAAGGCGCGGAAGTGGCCCTCGACGCTGTCGGCGGTGGGCGTCGGCGGCACCAGCCAGAACACCCGGTCGACGCCCGCGCACGCCTTCGCGGTGACGTCGGGGTCGGCGTGCGAGCCGGTGACGGCCTCGACGCGGTCCCGCACGCGCGGGGACAGGCGCGCGGGATCGCGCACGATCACGCGGACCTCTCCCGCCTCGTCCCCGGCGTCGAGGAGGGAGTCGAGGACCTGGCTGCCGATCTGGCCTGTCGGGGTGGTGACAAGGATCATGGAAAGCTCCTGAAGGGAGGGGGAGGGGGGCGTGATCGAGCCTGCCGTCCGGGGGCCGGTAACTGAAGGACCGCTTCGCTCGCGCTTGTTACCCTCAGGGCAATACCGAGCCTCAGGGCAGTACCGAAGGGAGGGCGAAGCCGTGGAGTCCCGCCCGCTGCGCTACTTCGTCGCCGTCGCCGAGGAACTCAACTTCGCCCGCGCGGCCGAACGGCTGGGCATCTCCGCCCCGCCCCTGTCCCGGGCCATCCGCCGGCTGGAGACGGATCTCGGGGTCACCCTCTTCGAACGGACCACGCACAGCGTCGCCCTGACCCGGGCGGGCGAGGTGCTCCTCGCCGAGGCGCGGTTCGCGCTGGACGCCCTGGAGGCGGCCGGGCGGCGGGCCCGGCGCGCGGCAGGCCCGGACCGGAAGCTGGTCCTGGCGGTCAAGGCCGACGGCGACGCGGGACTGCTGGAGCCGGTCCTGGAGCGCTTCGCCACCGACCCCGCCGCCGTGCCGGTGACGGTCCGGCTGTGCGGGTGGCTGGAACAGCCACGGCTGCTGCGGCGCGGGGAGGCCGACGCCGCGCTGATCCACGAACCCTTCGACCGCACCGGCCTGGACAGCGAGACCCTGATCGCCGAGCCGCGGGTCGCGGTGCTCGGCGCGGCCCACCCGCTCGCCGCCCGCGACCACGTCGTGCTCGCCGACCTCGGGCTGCGCCCCGGGGACGTGCACCGGTTCCTGGAGGAGATGCGCCACGAGGGCCGCGACCTCGCCCAGTTGCTCACCCGCGTCGCCCTGGGCGAGCTGGTCGCCCTGCTGCCGGCGTCCGTCGCCGACCGCTATCCGCGTCCGGGCGTCGTCTACCGGGTCGTCCCGGACGCGCCGCCCTCACTGCTGGCGGTCGCCTGGCCGCAGCAGTCCCGCTCCACGGCCACGGCGGCACTCGTCCGGGCGGCCGCCGCCGTGGCCGCGACCGCCCGGGAGGGGGACGCCGACGCGGCGGACGGCACGGCTCCGGCCGGTCAGCCCGTCGCGTCCACCAGGGCCAGGTCGTGGAGTCTCTCGGGCGGGCCCGGGCGGGCGTAGTACCAGCCCTGGGCCGTGTCGCAGCCCAGTATCCGCAACTGCTCGGCCTGGGCGCCGGTCTCCACGCCCTCCACCGTGACCGCCAGGTCGAGGCTGTGGGCGAGGGAGACGATGCCCTCCACGATCTTCAGGTCGACGGGGTCGGCGGGGAACTGCTGCATGCCCCGGGTGAAGGAGCGGTCCAGCTTGAGGATGCTCACCGGCAGGCGGCGCAGGTTGGCGAGGTTGGAGTAGCCGGTGCCGAAGTCGTCCAGGGCGATGTCGACGCCCATCTCCGCGAGCCGGCGCAGCGGCTTGAGCAGGTCGTCGTCGGCACCGATGAGCGCGGACTCGGTGACCTCCAGGCACAGGGCGTCCGGGGTGACGCCCGACCGTTCGAGGATGTCGACCGTGTCCTGCACCAGGCCGGGGTGGCTGAGCTGGCACGGGGACAGGTTGACGTTGATCCGCAGCGGGCCGGCGGCCTTCTGCTCGCCGTGGCGTTCCCGCCAGGCGCGGGCCTGGCGGATCGACTCCTCCAGGACCCAGCGGCCGAGCGGCACGATCAGGCCGGTGTGCTCGGCGAGCGGGATGAAGCGGTCGGGGCCGAGGACGCCGTGCTGCGGGTGCAGCCAGCGCACCAGGGCCTCGGCGCCGCGCACGCTGCCGTCGCCGAGGTGGACCAGGGGCTGGTACTCGATGAAGAACTCGCCGCGCTCCAGCGCGGTCGGCAGGGCCGTGGTCAGGCCGTGCCGGGTGATGGCGCGGGCGTCGGCCTCGGGGTCGGCGAGTTCGGAGCGGTTGCCGCCCGCCGACTTGGCCCGGTACATGGTGATGTCGGCGCTGCGCAGCACCTCGGCCGCGGTGCGCTCCCCGGCCGGGCCCTCCACGATGCCGAGGCTGCCGCGCACCATGAGGTCGCGGCCGTCGATGCTGATCGGGGTGACCAGCGCGTTCATGATGCGCTCGGCGAGCTCGTCCACCTTCCGTTCGGTGCCGGGGCCGGTGGTCAGGGCCACGAACTCGTCGCCGCCGAGCCGGGCGACCATCTCGCCGGGCGCGGTCGCGCAGGACTGGAGCCGGTCGGCGACCTCCACCAGCAGCCGGTCGCCGGCCGCGTGGCCGAGGCTGTCGTTGATGGTCTTGAAGCCGTCCAGGTCCAGGTAGCACAGGCCGAAGCGCTGGCCCTCGCCCGCGCCCAGGGCCTTCTCCAGCCGTTCGAAGAACAGGGAACGGTTGGGCAGGCCGGTGAGGGCGTCGTGCGTGGCCTCGTAGCGCAGCCGGAGGTTGAGCAGCCGGCGCTCGGTGGTGTCCTCCATGAGGGCGAGCTGGTACTGCGGGTCGCCGTCGGCGTCGCGCAGCAGGGACACCGTCAGGTTGGTCCACAGGACCGTCCCGTCGGGGCGGTTGAAGGCCTTCTCCACGTGGTAGTGCTCGCGCTCGCCGCTTACGAGTTCGTCGTAGAGCCGCCACGTCTGCGGGGCGTCCTCGGGATGGACCCAGTCCTGGACGCGCCGGCCGCGCAGGGTCTGCTCGGAGAGCCCGAACATGCGCAGCAGCGCCTTGTTGACCTGGAGGACGTTGCCGTCGAGGTCGGCGATGCCGATTCCTATGGCCGCGCCCTCGAAGACCGCGCGGAAGCGGGCCTCGCTCGCGTGCAGCGCCTGGGCCACCACGCCCTGGGCCTGCAACGCGGCCTGGGCGATCGCCTCCTGCTCGGCGAGGGTGCGCTCACGCAGCGCCTGGGCGTAGCCGGCGGCCATGGCGTGCTGCAACCGGGAGGAGCGGATGCGCAGTTCGTCCTGGGGGCCGTCCTCGCCGCAGTACAGGACCAGGTAGGCGTCGACGCAGTCGAGGGTGCGGGCCAGTGCCTCGGGGTCGGTGCAGTGCGCCCCGACCAGGGCGGCGCCGACGGCCTTCGCCGCGTCCGCGTCGAAGCTGCGGGCGCGCAGCAGTTCGCTCAACCGGCGTGCGAGCGGCAGGAGTTCTTCCTCGAACTCGGCTCGGGTCAGCGACGTGGAGGTCACCGGGAAGAGCGCTCTGCTCCAGATCGTCGTCAGCCGGCGCAGTCTGTCCTCCGGCCCGTCCGGCTCCGCGCTCACGCCGTACGCCCCACGCCGGCGAATCCGGAGAAGGCATACGGATCATCGTCCTCCGGCACCGCGTCCGGGCGCCAGCGCGGCATCGGCACCAGTCCGGGTTCCACCATGTCGTACCCCTCGAAGAACCGCGCGATCTCCTCGCGCGAGCGCATGATCAGCGGGTTGCGAATGTCCTTGTACACGTCCACCGCGCCCTCGGCCCGCTCGGCGGGCAGCGGGATTCCCTCGTAGGAGGCATGGGTGAGGATCAGCAGGCTGCCGGGCGCGAGCGCCTCGCGCAGCTCGGCCACCGCACCGTACGGGTCGTCCGCGTCTTCCACGAAGTGCAGTATGGCAACGAGGAGGAGGGCCACTGGCCGATTCAGGTCGATCAGGCGGTCCAGTTGGGGGCTGGAGAGGATCTCCCGGGGCTTGCGCAGGTCCGCCGCGACCACGTCGGCGTCGTCGTTGCCCGCGAGGACCGCCTGGCTGTGGGCGACGGCCACCGGGTCGTGGTCGACGTAGACCACGCGGGCGCCCGGTACGGCCGCCTGCGCCACCTCGTGCACATTGCCGAAGGTGGGGATGCCGGAGCCGATGTCGAGGAACTGGGTGATGCCCTCCCCGGCCGCGAACCGCACGGCCCGGCGCATGAACGCCCGGTTGGCCTGCATGATCTTCGGCAGGCCCGGCATGAACTCCATGGCCTTGCGGGCCGCTTCCCGGTCGACCTCGAAGTTGTGCGAACCGCCCAGGTAGTAGTCGTAGATCCGCGAGACGCTGGGCACCGAGATGTCGATGCTCCGTGGGGCCCAGGCGGGACGCTCCATGTATCTCTCCAAGGCGTGGACGGTTGCAGGCGATCCGGTGTTCGAGCTGAGGCTACTGATCGCCCGCCAAAGGAGCGACCTGAACCGGAAATTGACCGTCCGTTCCCGGTCACTGCCTGTGGCAAGTGCCCGTATGGCCCCACTGTGTGACGGCTGCACGGGCACCTCGCGCGCTCTCCGCACACAACGATCCGCCCCCTCCGTGCGGTGCGGAGGGGGCGGATCTTCGGCCGCGCGCCGGGGCGGGCGGGGCGATCGACCCTGGGGAGGTGATCAGTTGCCCGGCGCGCCGACCGGCTTTCCGTCGGGCGAGACGGCGTACCATGTGCCGCCCACGCCCTGACCGTTGGTGTCGCCCGGGGCCTTGTCCCCGGAGAAGGTGTAGATCGGCCAGCAGTTGACGGTCATCTGCTTCACCCCGTCGGGGCGGGTGAAGGGCATCAGGCCCTTCTTCTTGACGCCGTCGGTGTCGTCGGCGTTGACCGGGCCGACCGCCGGCCACTTCTCCAGGCAGGCACCGGTGCAGTTGGAGACGGACTTCGGCCAGGCCTCGTCCTTCATGAAGCGGTAGACCGTCATGCCGTTCTTGTCGACGACGATGTCCCCCAGCTTGGCGTCCTTGCGGACCGACAGGCCGGGCAGGTCGGACAGCTTGGCCTTCTTTCCGGTGGGGGCGAGCGCGAACCACTTGCCGCCCACGCCCTGGCCGTTGACGTCACCGGCGTTGACGTCCTTGGCGTAACGGTAGGCGGGCCAGCCGCCGATGGTGAGCTGCTTGGAGCCGTCGGCACGGGTGACCTCGCCGAGCAGCGCCTTGTCGATGCCGGCGCCGGCGGTGGCGTCGTCGGCGGGGACCGGAGGCCAGGTGGTGGCGCAGTCGCCGGCGCAGTTGGACTTGGGCGGGTTGGCGGTGTCCTTGTCGAACCGGTAGAGGGTGAGGCCGGAGCCGTCGGTCAGCACATTGCCCAGCTCGGGGTTGCTGGCCACGGTGAGCTTGCCCGCGGGGGTCACCGGGGCCGGGGAGTTGGAACTCTGGTTGCCGTCGGCGCCGTATCCGTTGCCCGCGCCCGTCGCGGTGCCGCTGCCCGGGTTGCCGTAGTCGCCGGCCGCGGCCGTGGCCCCCACGTTCTGGGCCGCCGACGCGGGAGTGGGGGCATTGTCCTGACCGCACGCCGTCGTCAGCGCCAGCACCGAAGCGGCTGTCGCCACCAGTGAGGCGGTCCGCCAGGAGGTCTTCATCGTCAACTCCCATATGTCGCCTGGATATTGCAGCGCCTGCTGTGCCGCCGCACGGCCATGGGTACGCACCGGAGGGGCCCCGGTGTTCAACGGCGGCCGGAATTTCTTTCCGGATCCTGTGCGGCGGCGGGGGCCGGACAGGCGTGCACACGGGGACGCACGGTGCGACAGCGGGTTCTTCCGCCCGTCAAACCTCCGATCACACCATCTCCCTCTTTCGGAGCAATCTCGGCCGACCAGGGGGTACGGCGACCTTCCGCGCCTCATGATCTCGGTCGTGCCTGGACCCGAAGTGACCCGACGCGCGCCCACCACACGGGTGTTGGCCTTGTTGACGTTGACGTGGACCCTGGTGGGCTGTCCGGTCGGCAGCGCGTCGGCCGACGCCTGCGCGTACGCCTCCACGGGCCCGGACGGCACGGTGGCGGTGGCCCACGCCGGCGGCCACCACTGGCCCGACCCGCCCTGTCCGAAGCCGCCCCCGCCACCGTGCCCGCCCACGCCGACGCCCACCCCCACTCCGACACCGCCGCCGAAACCAACGCCTCCGCCCAAGCCGACGCCTCCGCCGAAGCCGACACCGCCTCCCAGGCCGACGCCGCCACCGCCGCCGAGGCCGACCCCCACGCCACGGCCGCCCGCCCGGCCCGCTCCGGCACCCCCGGCTCCCCCGGCACCCCGGCCGACGCCCACCCCCACGCCACCGGCGCCCGCGCCGAAACCCCCACCGAAGCCGGCGCCCAAGCCCACCCCGCGGCCCTCCGTGAGCCCGGTGAGCTACCCGGCGTACCACCCCCACGCCATCAGCCACACCCCGCGCGGCCGCACCTCCCCCGTCACCTACGTCCTGCTCATCACCGTGCCCGCGATCGTCGCCGTCGCGGCGCTGCGCCCGCGCTGACGCGTCGGCTCCCTCACTGCCTGGAGGCATCAGTTGTCGGATTGGCTTGTTCTCATCCTCGCGATGCTGGGGGCCTGTGCCGTGGTGGTCGTCATCACGCTGCTACGGCACCGGGCGGCCGCCGAGGACGAGGATCCCAACGAGACCCCGGACGTCATCGAGTACATGACGATGTGGATCGGCGTCATCTACGCCATCGTCCTCGGCCTGGCCATCGCGGGCGTCTGGGAGGCGCGCAACACCGCCCAGGACCACGTGCAGACCGAGGCCCAGGCGCTGCACGAGATCTCGGAGCGGGTCCGGGTCTACCCGCCGGACGTCCGGGACGGCATCCGCGCGGACGTGGACGCCTACGTCGGTTACGTCGTCCACACCGAGTGGCGGACGATGGCGGACGACGAGCGGGTCACCGACCGCGGCACCGAACTGCTGCACAAGGTCCGGGAGGACGTCACCGACTACCGGCCGAGGAACGACTTCGAGGCGCAGGCCTACCAGCCGCTGCTGGACCAGCTGGCCACCGCCGACCAGGCGCGCAACGCGCGCGCCGAGTCCACCGGGGCCACCATGCCGCCGGTCGTGTGGTGGGGGCTGTTCACCGGCGCGCTGATCACCATCGGCATGGTGTTCGCGTTGCAGATCCGGCGCACCGGACGCGAACTGGTCCTGGCCGGGCTGTTCTCCGCGACCATCGCCTTCATGCTGTTCCTCATCTGGGACTTCGACGCGCCCTACAGCCGGGGCATCGCGGTGACCGCGGAGCCGTTCCAGAGCCTGTTCCCGGGCATCACCGGATAACCCCGGCCGCCGGAAGCGGCGTCTTCCGGTCGGCCGGCACGGCGGCCACGGCAGGCCTTCGCCCCCGCTTCCGCGAGGAACCGGGGCGAAGGCCTGTCGACGTGCGTGTACTCGGGGGTGGGGCGGGGAGGGAATCGGTGGCCTCGGGGGCGCACCGGGGGCTCAGACGCGCTTCTCGTGCCGGCGGCGCAGCCAGAGGGCACCACCGCCGAGCACGGCCGCGCCCACCAGGCCGCTGCCGATCGCCGTGTCGGTGGGCGTCGCGCCGCTGATCCTGCTTCCGCCGAAGCCGCCGTTGACGCCGCCGATGACGCTGAAGGCCCCACGGCGGGTCAGGGTGCGGCCGTCGCAGCGGACGGTGACGTCGTACCGGCCGCGGCGGGCGTCGCGGTCGACGGTGGCGACACCCCGCGCGGTGTCGTCGCGGAACTGTTCCAGCTCGATGGTGCCGAAGGCGTCGGAACTGGCCGTGCCGCCCCGGCAGCCGTTCACGATGATGGTGAGGCGGCCCCCGGCCGAGACGATGTCGGGCGTGACGAAGATGTCGCGGGAGTTGGCGAAGTCGTCGCCACGGTCCCCGAAGCCGTCTCCGCCGAATCCGTTCCCGCGGCCGAAGTCGTCTCCGCGTCCGTTGCCGAAGCCCTCGCCCCCTCGGCCGTTGCCTTCACCGCCACGGCCATTGCCGTGGCCCTCGCCGCCACGACCGTTTCCTTCGCCTCCACGGCCGTTGCCATTGTTGTTGCCGTTGAAGTTCCCGTTCCCGCGGCCGTTCCCGTTGCCGTTGAAGTTCCCGTTGCCGTTGCCGTTGCCGTTGCCGTTGCCGTTGAAATGGCCGTTCCCGTTGAAGTTCCCGTTCCCGTTGAAGTTCCCGTTCCCGGGGAAGACGCCGTTCCCGGGGAAGACGCCGTTCCCACTGAAGGTGCCGATGTTGCCGGTACCGGGCACGATGACCGTGGCGTTGTTGTCGGTGGTGCTCGGTCCGCCCCCGTTGCCCATGCCGTCCGCGACGGCGTCAGGGGCGGCGAGCCCGAGCACGGCGACCGCGGTGCACGCCGCTGCCAGGGCGCGTTGGTTGCGCATGTGATCCTCCGCGGGAGGCACCCCGGGTCCCGTCCCCGGTGGATCGGCGAGAAAACACCTCCCGGGTAGACCCTCAGACGCGCAGAACACGCCCGCATGTCGAGAATGGTCCGTCCTGGTGAGCCGACACGCCGACGGACAACCACACAATCGGATATTGCCGCAGGTCACGGACCGTCAGAAAATTCCTGGAAACGGCAACTCGGATGGCGCACCGGCCGGGTGCGAGGCCACCCGTTCGCCGTTCGACCCGTCGCCCGCCGCACGCGCGGGACTTAGCGTTTTCCCATGCGCGAGGGACGTGCCGAGGCCCGCGTCGAGAGGGGTGACGAATGTCTGCGTCCAAGCTGGCCCAGCTTGCCGAAGAGGAGGAGCGGCGGAGGAAGCGCGCCCCGTGGGGCGTGATAGCGCTTGTTCTGCTGACCGGCCTGGCGCTCATTCGCAACGGTTCGGGGGAATTCGACGTCGGCCCGCCGCAGCCCGCCACCGCGGCGGCCCCGGACAGCCGCGCCACGCTGGGCACGTTCGCGCCGGCGCCCGCCTCCCTGCCGTTCTCCCCGGTGCAGCGGGTCCGCATCCCGGCGATCCGGGTGGACGCGCCCGTCGTGCAGGTCGGGCTGGACGCGGACGGCTGGGTCGCCGCGCCGCCGCCGGAGAACCCGGGCCTGGCCGGCTGGTTCACCGGCTCCGTGTCCCCGGGGGAGAAGGGCACCGCGGTCGTCGTCGGCCATGTCGACAACAAACAGGGCCCCGCCGTGTTCTACGGTCTCGGGGCGCTGAAGAAGGGAAACCAGGTCGAGGTCCTGCGCCAGGACGGAAAGACCGCCGTGTTCGAGATCTACGGGGTCGAGGTCTTCGAGAAGAACAATTTCCCGGGCGACCGGGTGTACGGCTCGAAGGGGACACCGGAACTCCGGGTCATCACCTGCGGCGGCGGTTTCTCGAAGCAGAACGGCTACGAGGGGAACGTCGTCGTCTTCGCCCGCCTGGCCGCGGTCGTCTGAACCACCGCGGGCAGGCGGGCGGAAGAGGCCCGGTACGACCGGGAGACGTCACACGCGCCGGCGCGGCACGGTGAGGCGGTATCCGGAGTCGATCAGATAGGGCAGCCACTCGCGGATCGCTCGGACGGTCTGGGAGCGGTCACCCCCGGCGTCGTGGGAGAGCACCACGACACCGGGGGCGGCGCCGCTCTCCACCTGGTCGATGATGGTGCCGACGCCGGGCTCCATCCAGTCGGTGGTGTCCACGGTCCAGGCCATCGGCTCCATGCCCATCTCCGCGCCCAGTTGGAAGGCGGCGCGGTTCCAGGCGCCGTAGGGAGCGCGGAACCACTGCGGACGCTCGCCGTAGGCGTCCTCGATGACGTCGCTGGTGCTCTCCATCTCGGAGCGGATCTCACGGCGGTTCAGCTCGGTCAGCAGCGGGTGCGTCCAGGTGTGGTTGCCGACGACATGGCCCTCGTCGGCCATCCGGGCCAGCAGTTCCTTGTTCTCCACGACACACTCGCCGCACACGAAGAACATCGCCCGTACGCCGTACTTGGCGAGGGTGTCCAGGATGTGCGGGGTGTACTCCGGGTTCGGGCCGTCGTCGAAGGTCAGCACCATGTGCCGGCCGCTTCCGGAGACCCGCAGGATGGGTTCCCTGCGCACCTTCAGTCTGCGGGGCGCGGCGCGCGGCGGTCCGTCTCCGGTGAGCGGCTGGAGCCGGAAGGCGGAGGGCTTGAGGGCCTGGCGGGCCTGTGGGCCGGCGACCGGGGCCACGGCGGTCCGGGCGGTCTCCTCGCCGCCTTCCGCCAGGACGACTCCGGCGGTGCCCGCGGCTCCCAGGGCGGCGACGCCGGCGAGGAGCATCCGGCGCCGCGTGAACAACTGATCCTTCTTCATGACCCATCAGTCGCCCGGCCGGGCTCCGGCGCACCACAACGGCACCGGTGGGGCGGCGGGAATGCACCCGGACAGCCGAGTGGGCGGAGACGTTTCAGCGGCGGCGCACGAGCGGGAAGGGCAGCGTCTCACGGATCGTCAGGCCGGTGAGGAACATGACGAGCCGGTCGACGCCGAGGCCGAGGCCGCCGGTCGGGGGCATGGCGTAGGCGAGGGCCTGAAGGAAGTCCTCGTCCAGTTCCATGGCCTCCGGGTCGCCGCCGGCGGCCAGCAGCGACTGCTCGGTGAGCCGGCGACGCTGCTCGACGGGGTCGGTCAGCTCGGAGTAGGCGGTGCCGAGTTCGGTGCCGAAGGCGACGAGGTCCCAGCGTTCGGCGAGCCGCGGGTCGGTGCGGTGCTGCCGGGTCAGCGGGGAGACGTCGGTCGGGAAGTCCTTGTAGAAGGTGGGCGGTCCGGTCCGGTGCTCGACCAGCCGCTCGTACATCTCCAGCACGACGTCACCGGGCCCGTCGTCGGCGGTGTACGGCACCCCCGTGCGGTCGCACAGCCGGTGCAGCCGCAGCAGTTCGGTGCCGGGGCCGATCTCCTCCCCGAGCGTCTCGGAGAGCGCCCCGTACACGGTCTTGACGGGCCAGGTCCCGGAGATGTCGTGCTCCTCGCCGTCCCTGCGGGCCACCGGGGAGCCGAAGGCGGCGGTCGCGGCTCCCTGGATCAGTTCGCGGGCGAGATGCAGCATGACGTCGTAGTCGGCGTGGGCCTGGTAGGCCTCCAGCATGGTGAACTCGGGGTTGTGCTTGTGGGAGACGCCCTCGTTGCGGAAGGTGCGGCCCAGTTCGAAGACCTTCTCCAGGCCGCCGACGCACAGCCGCTTCAGGTACAGCTCGGGGGCGATGCGCAGGTACAGGTCGAGGTCGTAGGCGTTGATGTGGGTGGTGAAGGGGCGGGCGTTGGCGCCGCCGTGGACCTGCTGGAGCATCGGGGTCTCGACCTCCAGGTAGCCGCGGTCCAGCAGTCCCTGGCGCAGGGCCTGGACGGCGGCGGAGCGGGTGCGCAGGACGGCGCGGGCGTCGGGGCTGGTGATCAGGTCCAGGTGGCGGCGGCGGACCCTGGCCTCGGGGTCGGTGAGGCCGCGCCGCTTGTCGGGCAGGGGGTGCAGGCACTTGCCGGTGAGCTGCCAGGAGGTGACGAAGACGGTGGGTTCGCCCCGGTCGCTCGGCCGGGCGTGGCCGGTGACCGTGATGTGGTCGCCGATGTCGGTGTCGCGGGTGAAGCGGTCGAGTGCCGGGCCGGAGCCGTCGCGGGTGAGGGCGATCTGGTGGTCGCCGGACCAGTCGCGCAGCACGGCGAAGACGATGCCGCCGAAGTCGCGGACCAGCATGACGCGTCCGGCCACGGTGACGTCCGCGCCGGGGGTGACGTCGGCGAGGGCGTGGGTCGGGGCGGGGACGCCCACGGGATAGGGGTCGGTGCCGGTGGCGCGCAGCCGGTCGAGGGTGCGGTACCGGGCACGGACCTGGTCGGGTAGGTCCGCGTCCCGGGCGGCGGGCCCGGCCTCGTCCCCTCCGGCGAGGCCGGACACCGGCACGGACGGCGGGCCCGCCGTGATGGCGGGCCGCCGTCCGGTGTTCGGGTGCCCTTTTCCCCAGAGTTTGCGCAGCGAAGGGACGGAGACGAAGCCTTCGGCGATGGCGGAGGCCAGGCCGATACGGGCGAGGGAGGCGGTGTCGCCGTAGCAGATGAACCGCGGGTACCACTCGGGGCGGTACTTGGCGTTGGAGCGGTACAGGGCCTCCAGCTGCCACCAGCGGGAGAAGAACAGCAGCAGCCGGCGCCACAGCCGCAGGACCGGTCCGGCGCCGATGCGGGCGCCCTCCTCGAAGACGGAGCGGAAGACGGCGAAGTTCAGGGAGACACGGCGCACGCCCAGTTTCGGCGCGGCGGCGCACAGTTCCGCGACCATGAACTCCATGACCCCGTTGGGGGCGGCCCGGTCACGGCGCATCAGGTCCAGGGAGACGCCGTCGCGGCCCCAGGGCACGAAGGAGAGCAGCGCGAGCAGCCGGCCGCCCTCGCCGAGGGCCTCGACGAGCAGGCAGTCGCCGTCGGCGGGGTCGCCGAGCCGGTCCAGGGCCATGGAGAAGCCGCGTTCGGTCTCGGTGTCCCGCCAGGCGTCGGCCTTGCGGACGATCTCCTCCATCTCGCGTTCGGTGAGGTGCGCGTGCCGGCGGATGCGGCAGACGGCTCCGGTACGGCGGACCCGGTGCACGGCCTGCCGGGTGACGCGCATGTCCCGGCCGGCCAGATCGAAGCCCGGGACGTGCAGGATCGCCTCGTCGCCGAGCTGGAGGGCGCCGAGGCCGGCGCGAGCACAGGCGCGGGCGCCGGCCTCGGAGGCGCCCATCACGGCGGGCGCCCAGGCGTGCCGGCGGGCCATGTCCAGCCAGGCGTGGATGGCGCGCGGCCAGGCCTCCGGGTCACCGACGGGGTCCCCGGAGGCCAGGCACACCCCGGCCTCGACGCGGTAGGTGACGGCCGCCTTGCCGCTGGGCGAGAAGACGACGGCCTTGTCGCGCCGGGTGGCGAAGTAGCCGAGGGAGTCCCGGTCGCCGTACGCCGCCAGCAGGGCGCGGACGCGGGCCTCCTCGTCGCCGTGCAGGGCGGCTTCCAGGCGCTGGGAGCGGAACAGCGTGGCGGCGGCGTTCAGCAGGGCGAGGGCGCCGAGCAGGCCGAGCACGAAGGTCACCTGGCGCGGTGGGCGGCCGTCGAAGGCGCTGCCCGGGACCAGCCCGCCGCATACCCGGGCGGCGGCCCAGGCCAGGTGCTGGCCCGCCGGGAGCGTGCCCGGGAGGAGCAGCAGCAGGCCCCAGCCGAGCAGGATCGCCACGGCCAGCCCGGCCAGCAGCACGGCGAGGGCCCGCCATACGGCGCCGCGGCGGGAGGCGGCGTAGAACTCCCCGCGCGCGAGGACGAGCAGGAGCAGCAGGAGCGCGCACAGCACGAGGGACGGCAGGGACTCGGCGTACAGGCCGACGGCGGTGCCGAGCGCGTCGGTGAGGACGAGCAGGCCGAGACAGACGACGACCAGCCACCAGGCGACCTTCTTGCGGGCGGCGGTGGCGCCGGCCAGCAGGAACAGGAAGACGGCGTAGGCGAGGCTGTCGCTGACGGGGACCACGAGCAGGTCGAGGATGCGGACGAGCGGGCGCAGCGGCCGGCGCAGCGGGGTGATGATCGCGAGCAGGGCGCACAGCAGGCCCAGGGCGGCGAACAGGGTCGCGAAGGCTTGCGGGACCCAGCCGAGGCGTCCGCCTGCGGGCGGGCGTGTCGGCGCCGTGGCGGCCCTCCGTGCGGCGGGCTCCGCGGTGGCGGTCATGGTTCCGACTCTAGGAAGGGCCGCCGTGCCTCGCCCGTCGAGCGGCCCCTCGTGAACCGCCGTTCACCAGGAACGGTCGATTCCGATAGCCTCTCGACCGTGACGGAACAGCATCACGAGCAGCACTCGTCTGCGCACCGGTTCGAACGGGGCACGGACGGGCCGAAGGTCATCCTGGTCGGCGTGGACGGCTCCGACTCCTCGATGCGCGCCGCCGCGTACGCGGCGGGTCTGGCCCGGCGCCAGCACGCGCTGCTGGCGGTGGTGTACGTGCAGCCGGTGCTCGCGGCCGGGGCTGCGCTCGGGGCGCCGGTGGCGGAGACCACCGACGAGATCGCCGAGGACCTGGTCGCGCAGATCCGGGAGGCGGCCGAGCGGCTCAAGGGGGCGTTCGAGGTGCGCTGGGAGTTCCACACCTTCCGCGGCGACCCCTACAACGGGCTGGTGAAGGCGGCGGACGAGCTGAAGGCGGACGCGGTGGTGGTGGGCGCCTCGGAGCAGGCCGGCCACCGGATCATCGGCTCGGTCGCGGTCCGCCTGGTGAAGGCGGGCCGCTGGCCGGTGACGGTCGTGCCGTAGGGGGCCACGGCAGGGGGCTCCGGCAAGGCCGAGCGCCGGGCACGGGCCGCCCAGGATCGAACACGCCCCGCGCGGGCGAGCGGGGGGGGGGGGGGGGGGGGGGGGGGGGGGGGGGGGGGGGGAGGGTGGGGGGGGGGGGGGGGGGGGGGGGGGGGGGGGGGGGGGGGGGGGGGGGGGGGGGGGGGGGGGTTGTGGGGGGGGGGGGGGGGGGTCCA
>NZ_JBVHWM010000022.1:4220-114289 GCF_055564375.1 Streptomyces sp. NPDC029138 | reverse complement strand
GGCACGACGCTGCCCCACCCCCCCTCTTCCCAACAGGAAAAGGGAAGTGGGGGAAAACCCCCTCGGGGGGGGGGGGCCGCCCCCCCCCCCCCCCCCCCCCCCCCCCGAAAGCCCACCGTGATGTGCGGCTTTCACCCACCGGTCAGCGCGTGCGCACGGGCGCGGCGCCCGAGGGTGCCCGTCGCATGCTGCGGAACCCGCCCGCGAAGTACAGGAGCGGACGCGCCTGTTCCCGGTGCTCGAAGTGCCGTGCGTCGCCGACGAAGATGGTGTGGTCGCCACCGGGGAGCGCCGCGGCGACGTCGCACACGACGTAGGCGATGGCGTCTCTGAGAACCGGTACGCCGTGATCCGCGTGGAAGTCCACTCCGGCGAACTTGTCGGGCTTGGAGGCGGCGAAGTTCATGGCCAGTTCCTCGCTGCCCTCGCCGAGGATGTTCACGGCGAACCGTCCGGCGTTGGTGATGGCCTCACACGTGTACAGGTGATTGCCGATGCAGACGATGAGCTGGAGCGGGTCCATCGACAGGGAGGTGACAGCACTCGCCGTCATGCCGATCGGGTCGCTCTCGGTGCGCGTCGTGATCACGCTGACGCCGGTGGCGAGCCGGCCCATGGTGGCTCGGAACGCGGCGGTCAGGTCGAGGGGTGCAGGCATGGGTGCCTCCGTGGAAGGGCGCTCGGCTGGCTGCCGAGGAACGGGGAAGAGCGTGTGGATGTCCGTCGGCTGACGGTGTGTCGGCCTCGGAGACGTGTGCGGGCCGAGACCTGTTCCTGGAGCGTGCTGTGACGGGTGGCCCGGGACGCGGATGCGGTGTCCCGCCCCGGGCCGCCGCGATCAACGGCGAGACAGCGGATCCAGGACGAAGGTGTGCTGCATGGCGGTGTAGGCCTCGTCGGTCGACCGGTGGTAGGGGCCGGTCCCCGGCGCGTAGCTGGTGAACTCGGCGATGAGCGACTGCTTGACGCCGAAGACCGGATCCTGGTCGAGGTAGTGGTCGTCCGAGGGGAACAGCATGGTCGTCACCCGCTGGTATCCGGCCGCATCGATCACCAGGTGGATGTGGGCCGGGCGCATCAGCGGGCGTCCTGTCGCCTTCATCAGTTCTCCCACGGTGCCGTCTCCGGGGATCGGATAGCTTGCGGGCCGCACGGAGCGGAAGGTGAAGCGTCCCTCGGCGTCCGTCCGGAACAGGCCGCGCATGGCGGGCTGGGTGAGCCCGGGAACGTCGACGTCGTAGTGGCCCGATCCGTCGCTGTGCCAGACGTCCACGGCCGCTCCGGCGACCGGATCTCCCCGCTCGTCCAGCACCTGACCGTCGAAGAAGAGGAGAGCCCCGGCAATCCCTCCGGAGATGTCGTCCCCCGCGTCCCGCGAGGGCCGGTCCTCCCGGAAGAAGGGACCCTGCACGCTGTTCTCCGTGGCCTTGCCGTCACGGCGGTGGTTGATCGCGTCGACGAGCATCGTGATGCCCAGAACGTCGGACAGGAGGATGAACTCCTGGCGTTGCGGAGAACACAGCTGACCGGTCCGGGTCAGGAAGTCCACCCCCTTCGCCCATTCCTCCTCGGTCAGGCCGACCTCCCGTACGAAGTCATGTGCATGACGGACGAGTGAGTCGAGGATCCGCGCCGTCCGAGGATCCGTCGTTCCGGCCATGGCGGAGATCACTTCCTGGGTGATGTCCGTACCGTCCAGGTCTCGCATGTATGTCTCCCTTGTTCTTGGTCGCCGCAGCGGACGCGTTCTTCGAGGTCATTCAGTCGGTGGGGCCCCGCGCCAGGCGCGGGTGAGGATCCAGGTGGCGGCGCGCCGGTCCACCGGACGGGGATTCCAGTAGCCGTCCTCCAGCACGAGGCCGGCCGCCGCCTCGATGCCCGACTCGGGCATCCCGAGTTCGCGCAGCGACCGGGGGACCCCGAGCCGCCCGGCGAACTCGTACAGACCGGTCGCCGGCTCGGCGCCGGACAGTGCGGCGCCGATCCGTGCCATGGCCCGCGGCGCGGACGGCGCGTTGAACGCCACGACATGCGGCAGCACGACCGCGTGGGTCTCGGCGTGCGGCAGTGCGAACGTGCCCCCGAGGACGTGACAGATCTTGTGGTGCAGAGCCATGCCGACCGTGCCCAGACAGGCGCCGGCCAGCCAGGCTCCGTACAACGCCCCGGAGCGGGCCTCGATGTCGTCCGGTCGCTCCACGACACCGGGGAGGTGGGTCGTCAGCGCGGTGAGCGCTTCACCGGCCATCAGGAACGCGAGCGGATCACGGTCTCTGGAGTAGAGCGCCTCCACCGCATGGGCGAGCGCGTTGAGCCCACTGGCCGCTGCCATCGCCGGCGGGAGCGTGAGGGTGAGGTCCACGTCGTAGACCACCGTCCTCAGCCGCACCTCGGGCAGGCGACGTGTCGTCTTTCGTTCGCCGTCGGTCTCGCCCAGGATGGGAGACATCTCCGACCCCGCATACGTGGTCGGCAGCGCGATGTGCGGAAGCCCGGTGCGCAGCGACACCGCCTTGCCCAGCCCGATCGCCGACCCGCCTCCCACGCTGACCAGGCAGTCGGCCCGCTGCGCCGCCACGAAACGGACGGCTCCTCGGGTGACGTGCGACGGCGTGTGCATGGACGCTTCGGCGAAGGCGCCGGCGGCCATGTCGCCGAGTGTCTCCTGCACCGCGGCCGCCTGGGCGGCCTGACCGGGTGTGGACAGCACCACTGCCCGCCCGCATCCCAGGGCGGCGACCTCCTGCCCGATGCGGAGGCGTGTGCCGCTGCCGAAGACCACCCTGGTGATCTGCCCCTGGTGCACGAATCCGTCCATTGCGCTGCTCCCCAACTCGCTCCGCCACAATCCCGCCTGTCATCTCCCGCACACAGCCGCGGCGGTGGCGGATCCATCCGCCGACGCACATCGCCGGCGCCTTTCAGTCGCCTGGAGCACCTCGGCCTGGCCCGCTGACGGGCCGACCGGGAGGTGTGCGGGGCTTCACGCGGCGCCGACCGACGGACGCGAGCGCCGCGGCGTCCACGACGGTGTTGTGGACGCAGCCCCGTCACCATCCGCGGTTTACGGCGGCACCGCCCGCAGTCCGAGCACGTCGGCGTCGTCACCGCAGCGGTGTGCGTGCCGCGATCCCCTCCGTCCGTGACGTCCGGGGCTCCGTTCCTGTGCCGACCATCTGCCGGCACCGCCAGTCTCGGCGTGACGGCGAGGGACGCGCATCGCATGATCTGATGATTGGCGCCGCGTATCGGTCCTCGCGGCGGCCTCGGCGCGGTGGCGCACGAGGGCACGGCCGCGGCCACGCGCCCGCGGTGGCGGATGCGCGACCGCGGGCGAGGAACGCGACTCGTGGGCACCGTGGCAGAGTGCGGTGGGGAGCGCGGCGAGGTGAGCGGGTGAGTGCACCCGGCTCGGGCGCTCATGGGCCGCGGAGATGGCAGGGGCAGGTCGGACTGGCGCGTCTGTTCTGCGGGGGCCGCTCAATCGGAGGAAAGCTGGGCCAGAGCGGTGGAGACGGCTCTCATCCGCTCGTCGAGTTGCGCGAGTTGCCGGCGGAGTTCGTCCACGCGGTTCCTCCGATTGTCGGTAGGAGTCACTACGACCGGGCGGTCCCAGAATCTGTGACACCTTCCGTCAGGGCAGCCGGCATGCCGCACACGACGGCCGTGGCATCGGTTCGATACGGGCGTGCGGCTGAGCGGGCGATCGATGCCGCCGCTCAGGAAGTCACGCTGGGTCCCGCCCGAACGCCACCGTCGCCTCCACACGGATCGCGGCGGGCTCGAGTGCGGCCTGCCGTGCCACCAGGCTCAGAGCCCCGTGGAAGCATGCGGCACAGGCACAGCGAGCGAAGACCCTCAATCGTTCAGTGAGGCTACATAGGGAGCCAGTTTCGCCGGATTCAACACCCACATGAGGCGTTCGATGCCTCGCGCCGACACGTCGGCGAAGATCAGAGCCTTCGGGTTCCCATGGACCGAGACGAGGGCGGCCGTCCTGCCGTTGGCCTCGACCCAGCGAACGTCGGTCTCAGGCCAGAAGCGCGGCGCGAAGGCCACGATGTACCTGGAGACGTGCGGACGCCCGGCCACCGGAATCCTGCTTGCCCCACGCATCCCTCCGCCGTCGGCGTAACTGACCACGTCCGCCGTGAGCACGTCCTCGAGCGCCGACAGATCCCCGGTCTGCGCCGCAGCGAGAAACACCTTCAGCAGGCGCCGATGAGCGGTGGAGCTGACCGGTTCCCGGCGTTCCGCCGCCAAATGTTTCCGGGCGCGGCTCACCAACTGCCGCGTATTGGCCTCACTCGTCTCCAGGATGTCCGCGATCCGCTTGTACGGGTAGTCGAAGGCCTCCCTCAGAACGTAAGCAGCCCGTTCCACGGGGTTCAGCTTCTCCAGGAGGAAGAGCACCGCCAGGTCGAGTGCCTCTGCCCGTTCCGCGCCCAGCTCAGGATCCATGCTGGTGTCGACGGGCTCCGGCAGCCACGGCCCGATGTACGACTCACGCCGCATCCTGGCGGACTGGGCGAAGTTGATGGCCAGACGGGCCGTGACCGTGGTCAGGAACGCCGTCGGCTCATGGATCTCGGTGCGGTTGGTGTTCTGCCAGCGCAGCCAAGCCTCCTGGACGATGTCCTCGGCCTCGGCAGCACTGCCGAGCATGCGGTACGCGATGCCGAACAGTTGGGGACGTGCCGCGATGAAATCCCGCGTTGCCTGGTCAAGGGAGTCTGCCTCGTCACCGGCGCGCATACATGTCCTCCCGCTCTGGATCACCATGCTACGAGCCGCCACGGCGGGACGCGCGTCACCCCCCGGACCTGGTCGCGTGCTGGGCGTGGGAGGGGCGCGGGTGGTGGCGCCGGCGCGAACGTGCCTGCGGTGACCGCCTGGTAGAGGAGCGCGCGGCGAGGCCACCGCGACCTGTCGGAGTCCCGGTGGGCGAAGCCACTCGCGTGCACTGCATACGGCAGGACGTGCGTCGCTGCCGTGACACCGAGCGGAGCGGCGCCAGGGTGTCCGACGGGCCGTTCCGGCGGCCTGCCGTTGCCCGTCGGGCGATGGTCCGGCGTCCCTGTCACAGATCCGGGCTCCGTCCGGTCAAATGCGTAAAAGGTGCAAATCAAGCCTGATCCGGGCCCGTGTCTCCGTCTGGAACGAGACGGGGACGAGGCCCCGGTCGCTCCGGAGGTCCACCGTGCCGTGACCCCGGTCGCCCCCGGTCGCCGCCGCTCACGCATCGGCTTCCCGCACCCGATACCGCCCCTTCGTCACCCGCTCGATGAGGACAGTTCGATGATCAGCACTGAAGGAGTCACGCTGAGTAACAAGATGAATACGCGCGGCCCATCGGAGTCGGCGATCGCGATGTTCGACGAGTGGGGGACCGTGGTCGCGTGGACGCGGGCCGCCGAGCAGCTGGTCGGGTACGCCGCCGGCGACGTGGTGGGCCGGTCTGCCGCGCTCATACTGCCGGCCACGGAGGAAGCGCCGACGATCTCGGCGTTCGTCGAGCAGTGCCGCGCCCGACACGGCCGGTCGGGCACGACGGCGGTGCGACACCGAGACGGCCGCATGCTCGACATCCCCCTGCGCGTCTCCATGCTGTGGGGGCAGGACGGGGCGGCCCGATGGCTCATGTCCGTGCCCGACATCAGCACGCTCTCCGGGGAAGCGCTGAACGGATCGGTACGGGAGTCGCTTCTCAGCCGCGCACCGGTCGGCATCGTCGTCCGTGACCGGCAGCTGCGGTGCGCATGGGTGAACGACACGATGGAGAGCCACGACGGCATCTGCCGTGACCGACGCCTCGGTCGCCGGTTCACCGATGTGTGGCCCGGTGCCAAGGCCGAAGCGCTCGAGGCGATGATGCAGCAGGTGGTGAAGAGCGGTACCACCAAGGTCCACGAGTTCCGCAGGTCGCTGCCGACGGGGCCGAGCCGGGAGCACACCTTCGCGGATTCGTTCTCGTGCCTCCAAGGCGCCGACGGGCAAGCGCTGGGCGTGTGCGCCATCAGCGTCGACGTCACCGAGAGCCGCCGGGCGCGCGAGCGCCTGGCCATCCTCAGCGAGGCCGGTACGCGCCGGGGCCGCAGTCTGGACGTGATGCAGACCAGCCAGGAACTGGCTGACCTCGCCGTGCCCCTGCTCGCCGACTACGCCGCCATCGACCTGGAGCAGTCGGTCCCGTTCGGGGAAGGGCCACCGGTGCACGTCGGCCCGATGGGCGAGCGCCTGCCCGCGTTCCGGCGTGCCGGTCTGGCCTCGATCCACCAAGGGGTTCCGGAATCCCCGTGGGTACGCGGTGAGCCGGTCCCCGTACCACCCGCCTCACCGTTCACCGCAGTGCTGCGCACCGGCAATTCCTACCTGGAGCCGATCCTGGACACCGCCCCTGGCACATGGACCGATCATGACCTGGTACGGGCGCAGAAGATTCATGAGAGCGGCATGCACTCCCTGATGATCGTACCCATCCGTACGCGGCGTGCCCTGCTGGGCGTGGCGGTGTTCGTCCGCACCGAGGATC
The DNA here is from genome assembly GCF_055564375.1 of Streptomyces sp. NPDC029138. Classification (NCBI taxonomy): domain Bacteria; kingdom Bacillati; phylum Actinomycetota; class Actinomycetes; order Kitasatosporales; family Streptomycetaceae; genus Streptomyces; species Streptomyces sp. NPDC029138. The sequence continues at coordinate 107,757 of NZ_JBVHWM010000022.1, read as the reverse complement.
CCGTGCCGTTCCAGGAGTTCGATCTGCTGCTCGCCGAAGAACTCGTCGGTCGCGCCGCGCTGTCGTTGGACAACGCCCGCCAGTACGTGCGCGAGCAGACCGCGGCCCTCGCGCTCCAGCGCAACCTGCTCCCGCACCGTCTCAGGGGAGGCGCGGCGGTCGAGGCGGCCTCGCGGTACCTGCCCGCCGACATGCACAGCGGCGTGGGGGGCGACTGGTTCGATGTGATTCCGCTGTCCGGCGCCCGAGTCGCCCTCGTCGTCGGCGATGTGGTCGGACACGGCATCAACGCCGCCGCGACCATGGGCAGGCTCCGCACCGCCGTGCACACGCTCGCCGACATGGAGCTGCCCCCCGACGAACTGCTGGCCCACCTCGACGACACCGTCCAGCGCCTGGCCGAGGAAGACGCCGACGCCCCGGACCAACCCAACGCGGTCGTGGGCGCCACCTGTCTGTATGCCGTCTACGACCCGGTCACGTGCCGGTGCACCATGGCGCGGGCCGGACATCCCCCGCCCGCGATCGTCGACCCGCAGGGCCACGTCACCTTCCCCGACCTTCCCACAGGAAGCCCACTGGGCATCGGGCTGGGAGTCCCGTTCGAGGCCGTGGAGCTGGAACTGCCCGAGGGAAGTCTCCTCGCCCTGTACACCGACGGACTGGTCGAGTCCCGCGGCCACGACATCGACGAGGGGATGGACCGCCTGGGCGCCGCCCTCGCGCAACCCGGCCGCTCGCTGGAAGACCTCTGTACCCGTGCGACGGAGACCTGCCCGGGTCAGGCACCGTCCGACGACGTCACCCTGCTCCTCGTCCGGACCCGCTCACTGGAACCCGCCCAGGTCGCCACCTGGACGCTGCCGCAGGACCAGACCGCCGTCCGCAGCGCCCGGCACATGGCAGCCAGTCAACTGACCCAGTGGGGTCTGGAAGGCCTCGTCGACACCACGAGGCTGATCATCAGCGAACTGGTCACCAACGCCCTCCGTCACGGCACCGGGCCGATCGTCCTGCGTCTGATTCAGCATCAAGTGCTGACCTGTGAAGTGTTCGACGCGAGCGTCGGCTCGCCGCGTCCGCGTCATGCACATACCGTCGACGAGAACGGTCGCGGCCTCTTCCTGGTCGCCCAGCTGTCCCGCAGATGGGGCGCCCGCTGCGTACCGGGTGGCAAGGTCGTCTGGGCCGAGGAGGATCTCGCCCTCAGACCCGTACGCGCCTTCGACACCCCGCCCGCGCTCGAAGAGCAACCGACCACCCTCGCCTCCCCATCGTGACAGCACACCCCGGGCGGCTGGTCGCAGCGAATCACTCGTTCATGCGATGCGCTTCAGTACCGCCCCGGTCCACTGTGGCCACGTGGCCGAAACGATGCACCGCATGTCACCCAGGCCGAGTGACCTTGAAGCGGCTGTCTCTGTCTTCATGCAGCACCGGCCGCGTCTCTTCGGAATCGCCTATCGCGTGCTGGGCAGTGTCGTCGAGGCTGAGGACGTGGTCCAGGAGGTGTGGCTGCGTTGGCAGAAGACCGACCGCTGCGCGGTGGTCAGTCCGGTGGCCTTCCTCTCGAGTGCCACGACCCGCTTGGCCGTCAACGTCGCGCAATCGGCGCGTGCGCGCCGGGAAACCTACATTGGTCCGTGGTTGCCCGAGCCCGTCGACACGAGCGCGGATCCGGTGGTGGGCGCGGAGCGCGCGGAGACGGTGGAGCTGGCCCTGCCGCTGGTGCTGGAGAAGCTGAGTCCGACCGAGCGCGCGGCGTATGTACTGCGTGAGGCGTTCGACTACGGCTATCCGGACATCGCTGGGGTCCTTGGGCTCAGTCTCGTCAACGTGCGGAAGATCGTGAGCCGCGCTCGCAGGCGTGTGTCGGCCGAGCAACGGGCGAGCGTGGAGGCGGTGGAACACCGACGGCTCCTGGACGCCTTCCTCTCGGCAGCCCGGAGGGGAGATGTGGCCGCGCTGGAAGCCCTTCTCACCGCCGATGCCGTGAGCCTGTCCGACGGCAACGGCGTCCGGGGCGCCGCTCGTGTGCCTGTGCTGGGCCGGGCACGTGTGGCGAACCTGGCGACCGCGACACGGCGGTTCTGGAACGCCGCGGACCTGAGGTCCGTCGATGCCAACGGCCGTTCAGGAGTCATGATCTACCGAGACGGCCGGCCCACCACGTTCCTGACGACAGCCGCATCGCAGGAAGGCATCCACACAGTCATGTGGGTGTGGAACCCGAGCAAGATCGCAGCCTTCCTGGAATCACGTTTCCGTATCGCCACGGCTCCCCGGACGGGAGTTCTGTGACTGCGGAGGCGCGGTGAGGGGCCCGGGGACATGACTATGGGACCGACAGGCCCTCCGGCGGATCGCCATGGACACCATGCAGACTGCTCAGTGGCTCAGCAGGCGCTGCACCAAGGGCAGGAGCCGGGACGAGGACGCCGCCAGGTCGGCGGTCGAACACCGCGCCGCGTACGCGGCCTACCTGGACACCTCCAGTCCGCCCCGCCTTCTGTACGCGGGTGCCAACGGTCTGGCCGTCAAGGCGATGATCGCGCCGCTCGGCCACGCCGCCACGCCCGAGGCGAGCGGGATCCGGGTGCAGGACATCCTCCCGCTGTCGAAGGGGGACAGCCGCGGCCTTTCGGTCTTCTACGCCTCGTTCGGGCTCGTCCTGGCGGGATTCCTGTTCGGTCAGATGGCGTACCAACTGGCGCCGCGGCTGTCCTTCGCGTAACGCGTGCTCAGCCTCACGATCTTCGCGGTCGTGGGAGGCCTGGCCACCGCGCTCATCGCGGGCACCGTCTTCGACGCGATCCCGGCGTCGTTCATCGTCCTCGCCGGCGTCATCGCGCTCATGGCGGGGGCCGTGGCGGCCGGAACCGTCCTGCTCATCCGGATCTTCGGGCCGCTCGGCGTCCCGCTGGGCTCGATCTTCATGCTGGTGATGGGCAACGCCACGAGCGGCGGGGTCCTGCCGCCGTCCTTCCTTCCCGGCTGGCTCCAGCCGCTGGCCTCGGTGATGCCCGCCGGTGTCGGGGTGCGGGCCATCAACGGGCTCGCCTACTTCCACAACGACGGAGTCGGGGACGGCGTGACGATCCTCTCCGTCTGGGTGGTGTTCTGCGTCGGGGCCGTCTTCAGCCTCGACCAGATCGCCGCGGCGACGGCCATCGTCCACGTCGCCCACCGCAGAAAGCCCTCGGGAGCGGGCGCCTGAAGGCCGAGACCGGTCGGCCCGCATCTGGATCAGTCGGCCCCGGGCTCTTCGTAGGGGATGCGCCTCAGGTGCAGTACCTCGCCCAGAGTGCCCCACTCGTCGCCGCCTAGCTTGGCGAGCGGACGAAGCAACTCGCTGCTGGGACGGTCGCCTACGATGTACTCCTCGTCCGCCGCGGCATGGACCACCCGTCCGAACACGAGGGTGGAGTTGCCCATGCGCAGGGTGGTGTGCGAACGGCACTCCAGGACCACATGGGAGGCGGCCACTCTCGGCGGACGCACACACCTGCTGGCCTCCCGCTCGACGCCGGCGGTGTCGAATTCGCTGACGCTCCGGGGGAAGTCGATGGCGGTCGCGTTGATCAGCTCCAGCTGCGGGTGGGAGGAGAAGTTGACGACGAACTCCCCGGTGTCCTCGACGTTGCGAAGGGAGTCCTTGCGGCCGATCGAGGTGAACTGGACGATCGGGGGGTCGGTGCTGGCGATGCTGAAGAAGGAGTGCGGGGCGAGGTTTTCGATTCCATCGGACGCCACGGTGGAGACCCAGGCGATCGGCCGTGGCACGACGACCGACGTCAGAAACCTGTAGAACGCCGGCCGGCTCATCGCCTCAGGGTCGTATTCAACGCGCATGCGCGCCAGTATCGAACCCGGCACGCAGGGAACGTGTGCACGCCGAGACAGCGTGTCGAGTCGTGGCGCTGCGGCTTTTGATCCGGGGTTCACACCGCTGCTCCGAGGTGGAGTCCGCATGAACCCGACTTCTGTGACGGTCTCGCCGGTTCCGGACTCGTAGTTGGCGCTCGTGGAGACCCTCATCACATGAGTCCGGGTGTCACAGGTTGCCGGGCTGTCCGGTCAGTAGTGCGTAACCGCGACTCTGCCAGGAGGGCCCAGACCCATGGATCCGCGTCTCAACTACTACGGCAATTCCCTCGGCGCCAAGGTGCTGAAGCACCTCGTCTCGGCAAGCAAGGTGCTGTCGGACTCGACGCTGCCGACCACCGTTCAACACCTGGTGGAGATCCGCGCCAGCCAGATCAACGGCTGCGGCTTCTGCACCGACATGCACACCAAGGAGGCCACCCACGCCGGGGAGACCTCGGTGCGGCTCAACCTGATCGCCGCCTGGCGGGAGGCGACGGTCTTCACAGAGGCCGAGCGCGCCGTACTGGAGCTGACCGAGCAGGGCACCCGCGTCGCGGACGCGGCCGGCGGAGTCACCGATGAGGCCTGGGCGAACGCCGCGAAGCACTTCGATGAGGACCAGCTCGCTGCCCTGGCCTCCCTCATCGCCCTCATCAACGCCTACAACCGCATCAACATCATCACCCAGCAGCCGGCCGGCAGCTACAAGGTCGGCATGTTCGGCTGAGCCAGGGCGTTACGCCCAGCCGGCCGCGTCCGTTCCGTCTCCCGGCGCCCCGACCTCCGGAGGTGCAACACCGTGCAGGAAAGGAAGAGGTCAGCACACGACGCCACCCGAGGTGGCGAGACGTGCCGGGGGCGGAGTTCGTCGGGGCGCGGGAACGAGAACCGTGCGGCGGTTCATCGCCCACGGCCCGGCCGGAGCAGCAAGCGCATCATCGAGCCGGTCGATGCCCCGAGCGGGAGCGTGGCCGGCCATCAGGTGGTGTGATCAGGTGTTGTGACGCCGTATGCCTGTCTGCCCGGGGGCCGGTCAAGTTCCGGCCCCCGGGCACCTGTGACTGAGCGTTTCAGTCGGCCACTCTCAGAGCGCCTGGCGGCCACCAGTTGCTGCTCGACCAAGGCGGAAGGAGAGCGCCGCAATACCGGAGGTCATCAAGGCCGAGTGAACCGCAGGTGTCGTCGTGCGGCCAATTCCTCCGCGCTCACCACGGTCAGAACCGGGCTACCTGGCGGCGCGAACATGGTCACCACCAGCTCCGACTGCGCGTCCGGAAGGTTGTTGGCGCCCTGATAGTGGATCACATCGCCTCCGGGCTCGAACACGGCGTCACCGGCCTTGAGCACCCGGGGCGGCTGCCCCTCCAGCTCGAAGAGGATCTCGCCCTGGGTCACGTAACCGAAGAGCGGCCCGGGGTGCCGGTGCGGGGGCGCGCCGGGGTCACCGGGCGACAGGGTGACCCGGACGGTCCTGGCCTCGGCGCCTGCCGGTATCCCGGCCGCCGCCTCCGGTCGAGTAGCGATCACCTCAACGCCTGGGGGCAGGTGGGCGTGCTCAGCACTCATGTGTTTCTCCCATCAGGAAACGTACACAGTGAAGACAAGGCGGCCTCCCGATCTGTGACAGCCCCACGTTGTGAATCGGCCCAGGGCCGGGTCCGGCAGCTGAGAACCGCACCAACCGGCTGCCGAGCGCGGCGCGGTCAACTGAAGCGCTCACCCACACGCGCCGCACCCGGCCAGGCCCACCGTGCTGCGCCACCAGGTCCGCGCCCCGCACGGGCAGCGTTGAACCGGCGTCCGGAGCACCTGACCGACCGGCAAGAAGAGATCCTGCGCTGCGTTGGGCGCCGCCGGGCCAGTCGGCGCCCGCTCCGGAGCCGTGATCGGGGCCATGTCCGGCGCCAGTGCCTATGGGGTGCTGACTACCCATCATCGGGGTGTACCTGTGGGTCATGGCCGGAGACGGGGCTGTTGCCCGCGCCGACATCCGGTCCGTAGCGGAGTGAGGTACCGACTCGGGAAGATCCCCGCACGGGTAGTCGTGACCGTACCCGCTTCCGCGACGCCGGTCTTCAGGGCGGCGCGCGCCTCCACTGGAGGGGTGAGCGGATCGGGCGCGAGTTACCAACTGCTCTTGGTCACGCCGGGGAGTTCGCCGGCGTGGGCCATTTCGCGTACGCGGATGCGGGACAGGCCGAACGCGCGCAGGTGGCCGCGGGGGCGGCCGTCCACGGCGTCGCGGTTGCGCAGGCGGGTGGCGCTGGCGTCGCGGGGCTGTCGGCGCAGTTCCCGCTGGGCGGCGGCGCGTTCCTCGGCGGAGGTGCCAGGGGACGCGATGATCGCCTTCAGTTCGGCGCGGCGCGCGGCATGGCGGGCCACGATGAGGCGCCGCTGTTCATTTTTCGCGATCTTGCTCTTCTTCGCCATCAGACCTTCCCTCCCCGGGAGCGGATGCGGGCCACAGCGGCCTCGATGCCGATCGTGTCGACCGTCTTGATGCCTTTGGCGGAAAGCGTGAGCCGGACGTGGCGGCCTTCGCTCGGCAGCCAGTAGCGCTTGCGCTGGATGTTGGGGTCGAAGCGGCGCTTGCTGCGCCGGTGGGAGTGGGAGATGCGATGGCCGAAGCCGGGCTGTCGACCGGTGAGTTGGCAGTGCGCGGACATGGTTCCTCCTCGTCTTGGGGCGGCACAGTACAGCCTAATGAAAATGAAAACCAATCCTGTATGGTGCTGCCCATGGCCCGTAACGAACTACGCCCGATCATCAAGCTGAGGTCCACCGCCGGCACCGGCTACACCTACGTGACCCGCAAGAACCGCCGTAACGACCCCGACCGGCTGACGCTGCGCAAGTACGACCCCCTCGCCGGCCGCCACGTCGACTTCCGTGAGGAGCGCTGAGAGCCGTGAAGCCCGGAATCCACCCCGAGTACCGCCCGGTCGTCTTCCGTGACAGGGCCGCCGGCTTCGCCTTCCTGACCCGGTCGACGGCCACGAGCGACAAGACCGTCGAGTGGGAGGACGGCACCACCTACCCCGTCATCGACGTCGAGATCTCCTCGGCCGGCCACCCCTTCTACACCGGCACCCAGCGGGTCCTGGACACCGCGGGGCGGGTCGAGCGCTTCGAGCGGCGCTACGGCCGCGGAGGGAGCAAGCGGTGAGCGCGGACCAGGCGCGGCTGCCGGTCGCGATCGTCGCCGGGTTGCACGCCGACGCCCGCAGGGCCGCCGTCGAGGAGATCCTGCGCACGGTCCCCGGCTCGGTGGCGCTGCACCACGACCTGACGTCCGCCGTCGACCGCGCGGTGCGCCGCACGGTACGCGACGCCGACGGCCCGCTGGACAGCGGCGAGGCACCCCTGGTGAACGACTGCGCGTGCTGCGCGCTGCGCGAGGATCTCGTCCCCGAGCTGCGGCGGCTCGCGGAGGCGGGCAGCCACCGGCTGGCCGTCGTGGAACTGTGGGACTCCGTCGAACCGCAAGCCATGGCCGCGGTCATCGCCGACGCGGGCGCGCCGCTGGCGCTGACCGGGGTCGCCACCGCGGTCGACCCGGCACTCGTCCTGCCGTACCTGTCCAACGGCGACGACCTGGCCGACGTCGGCCTCGCCGCCGCCCCGACCGACCAGCGCACCATCGCCGACACCTTCGCCCGGCAACTGGAACACCCCACGGTCATCGCTCTCGTCGAGGGCGATCCGTGCGGGGAGGGCGGCGAGACCGCCGACGACACCGACCACGCGCTGCTCGCCCAACTCACGCCGGGCGCCCGACCGGTGCGCGTGGGCGACGGCCGCCTGGGAGTCGCGCTGCTGGAGGGCTTCGACGTCGCGGCGGCCATCGCCCGTCTGCATCCGGCGTGCGCGCTGCTGCCGCAGGAGTGCGACGAGCACGGCGTGACCACCTTCGTCTGGCGGCGGGCACGGCCCTTCCACCCGCAGCGCCTCCACGCCGCACTGGAGGACCTGACCTGTGCCGCCGTTCGCAGCCGCGGGCGGTTCTGGCTGGCGGACCGCCCCGACACACTCCTGTCCTGGGACGCCGCCGGCGGCGCGCTGTGCGTGGAGTCGGCCGGACCCTGGCTGGCCGCCCTGCCCGACGCCGCGTGGGAGATGGTGCCCGCCGAACGCCGCCTCGCCGCCTCGCTGGACTGGCACCCCGAGCACGGCGACCGCTGCCAGTACCTGACCTTCACCTCACCCGGCCTGGACCGCGACGGTCTGCTGACCCTGCTCGACTCGTGCCTGCTCACCGACGACGAGTACACGGCCGGAAGGGAACGCTGGCAACAACTCCCGCACGCCTTCGACGGCTTGCTCGACCCAGTGATCTGAGAGAGGACCAACTCACCAATCCGCGGAAAGATCCGCAGCCGTCGCGTGACCCACGTGACGCGTCAGCAGCAACGGCGGACAGCGCGGGCCGGCGAGCTACAAGGGGCGACCACGGTCTCTCAAGCCCTGGACCGAAGACCCGGGATTTCCCAGGTCAGCGCACCCTTCCTCGGGGCTTGAGCGGCAGTGCCGGCAGTTCCGGCGCGCGCAGTGGGGGTCCGTCGTAGCCCTTCACCTCGCCGAAGAGGCCTCCCTTCACCCAGGCGTCCCGGGCCTGCGTGATCTCCTCCTGGGACCGGCAGACGAAGTTCCACCACATGACCAGCTCCTCGGCGAACGGCTCGCCGCCCAGCAGCATGATGGCGGCGTCCGACTCGGCGCGCAGCGGGAGTTCGGAGCGGCCGCAGCCGAGGTAGAGCAGGGAGCCGGGGAGCACCGGCACGCCGTCCACGTGGACCTCGCCGGACATGGCCAGCACGCCGTACTCGAAGTCGGGCTCCAGCGGGAGCCGGGCCTCGGCGCCCCGGCGCAGGGCGAGGTCGGCGCCGACGATCGGGGTGTACGTCGTACCGGGGGAGCGGGAGCCGTCCAGGTCGCCCAGGATCACCGTGGCGGTCAGGCCGGGCGCGGTCACCGTGGGCAGCTCGGGGTGGTACTCGAACCTCGGGTCGGTGTGCCGGTGTTCGTCGGGCAGGGCGACCCACAGCTGGGCGCCGTGCAGGAAGCGGGCGTGCGGGCGGGGGCTCTCCTCGGAGTGGCTGATCGCGCGGCCCGAGGTCATCAGGCCCAGCTGCCGGGGCCCGATCGTCTGGAGGCTGCCGGTCGAGTCCCGGTGCAGCACCTCGCCCTCGTGCAGCCAGCTGACCGTCTGGAGCCCGGTGTGCGGGTGGGGCGGGACCTGCATGCCGGGCTCGTCGGCGATGTCGTCCGGGCCGTAGTGGTCGACGAAGGCCCACGCGCCGATCATGCGCCGGCCGAGGTTGGGCAGCAGCCGGCGCACCTCGGTCGACTCGCCCAGCGTCACCCGACGCGGACTCAGCAGTTCGCGGACGGGCTCGGCGACGACGAATCCGCGGCCACCGCAGACACTGGGCACGGGCGCGCGGTCAAGGTTGCTCATGCCGCCCAACCTAGCGCCCCGCGTTCGGTTGCGGAGCAGCCGTGCGGGTGGGCTCACGGTTGTCGCGCGCTCGGGGACGGCCGGGCCGCGGACGGGCTCACCGGGCTCGGGACCGGGGTCGGCGTGCCGATCGGCGGCTGCGGGGAGCGGGCCGGCTCGGCCGGGCGCGCCGGTTCACCGCGCACGGAGAACAACACCAGCGCGGCCACGGCGGCCAGGACCAGCACGCCCGCCACCGCCCCGCGCACCAGCACCCGCCGGGACCGCACCGGCCCGGTCGGCGGGCGCAGGGGCCGCAGGTCGGCCGGGCCGACGGAGTGTGCCCGCGCGGCCAGTGCGGCCCGCAGCCGCTCCTCGACCGGCGTCGCCGTGGTCCCCGTACCTGACTCGTTCATCGCAGCCCCTCCAGACGCCGGCCCAGGGCGTCCAGCGCCCTGCTGGCCGTGGACTTGACGGCACCGCGCGACAGACCGAGCGTCGTCGCGATCTCGGCCTCGGTCAGATGCGACCAGTAGCGCAGCACCAGCACCTCCCGCTGCCGCCGGGTCAGCGTGCGCAGCGCCGCCAGCACCTCCCGGTGGTCCTCGTGCAGCAGCACGTCCTCCTCGGGGGCGGGCGCGTGCCCCTCGGGTGCGGGGATGTGCGCTCGTACGGTCCTGCGCCGGCGCAGCACCGAGCGGGCCCCGTTGACGACACTGGTCCGCAGATACGCCTCGGGGTCGTCCAACTGTGCGAGCCGGTGGCCGTGCCGCCGGAACAGCGCGGTGAACGCGTCCTGTACGACGTCCTCGGCCGTGGGCAGGTCGTCCACCAGCAGCACCGCCAGGCGGACCAGGGACAGCCGGCGGTGGTGGTACAGCTCCTCGATGCCCGACGGCCGCCCGGCGTCCACGGCGGTCCGGGTGCCGGTACGGGGCTCGGTGCCGGGCGCGGCCGGAGCCGTACCCGTGCGGGTGCGGATGCGGGCGAGGACGCGGGCCCGCAGCGCTCGCGTGACGCGCCGCCAGGACGCGGGGGGCTTCCGGGTGCCGGGCCGCTCCCAGGGCACGGCCGCCGCCGGTGGTGTCGCTGTCGTCATGGATCTCCCGGAGCCGGGAGCGGGGGAGCCGCCGCGCGACGGCTCCCCCGCACCGGCCCTGCCTCAGTGCTGCTGCGGAACCGGCGCCGGCGTGGCGTGACGGTGGTGCGGTACGGGCGCCGGACGCGCCTGTTCCGGAGCGGGTGCCGAGTGCGCCCGTTGCGGCGCGGGAGTGGCGACGGACGGTACCGGGCTGGGGGCGGCCGGTCCAGGGGAGGCGGGCGCGGGTGCCGGGGTGGCGGGCACCGGGGAAGGCGTCGCCGTGGCGGGTGCCGGTGCGGGGCTCGCCGTGCGTACGGGGGAGGGGACGGGGGACGGGGTTCCCGTGCGGACAGGTGACGGCACCGGGGACGGGGCCGCGTGGTCGTTCGCCGGGGCCGGTGCCGGTGCGGCGGCACTCTTGGAGTGGGCCGTGGGGTGGGCGGCGCGGCTGTCGGCCGTGGTGTGGCCGTCGCCCTGGGCTGCCTGGGCGGTCAGGGTGCCGGCGACGGCCAGGGCCGCGCCTACGGCGGAGACTCCCAGGGCGGCGCGTAGCCGGTGGGTGCGGTTCGGGCGCGGGGCACGGTGTACGGACATGTGTTCCTTCGGTCGCTCGGGGTCGGACAACGGGAAGAAGTGGAGGCCTCCACCCCGACAGACGTCCGACCCCCGGCGAGGTTGCAGGTGTCGTCCCGCGAATTTTCCGCCACCCGTTTCCCCAGCTTCCCGTCACCCGTTTCCCGTCACCGTTTTTGCTGTCCGTCTCCCGTCACCCGCGAGCGACCGCCCCGGCCCGGTGTGTCTCAGCCCAGATGCTTCAGCAGTTCCTCGGCGACCGGGGCCGAGGAGGCCGGGTTCTGGCCGGTGATCAGGTTGCGGTCCACCACGACGTGCGGCGCCCACGGCTCGCCCGCCCGCACCTCGACACCCGCCTCGGTCAGCCGGTCCTGGAGCAGCCACCTGGCCTGGCCGGCGAGGCCGCCCTGGGTCTCCTCCTCGTTGGTGAAGGCCGCCGCGCGGTAGCCGGCGAAGGCGTTGCCGCCGTCGGCGCGGACCGCGGCGAGCAGGGCGGCCGGACCGTGGCAGACCACGGCCAGCGGCTTGCCCGAGTCCAGGGCCGCCACCAGCAGCCGGCCCGACTCGGCGTCCACGGCCAGGTCCTCCATGGGGCCGTGCCCGCCCGGGTAGAACACGGCGGCGAAGTCGGCGAGGTCCACCTCCGCGAGCTTCACCGGCGTCCGCAGTTCGGTCATCTCCTCCAGCGCGCGGGCGATCTCGTCGGCCTTCTCCTGGCCGCCGTTGACCTCGGCGGCCAGGCTCGCCCGGTCGACCGGCGGCACCACACCGCCCGGCGTGGCGACGACGACCTCGTGACCGGCGGCCTTGACGGCCCGGTAGGGGACCACGGCCTCCTCGGCCCAGAAGCCGGTCGGGTGCGCGGTGCCGTCGGCGAGCGTCCAGTGATCGGCGCCGGTCATCACGAACAGGATCTTCGACATGGGGTTCTCTCTCCAGAAGGCTTGCGTCCGCAGGCGGCTCGGGCCGCGGATGCGGCGGCTCGGGCCTGCGAGAGAGAACGTAGGCGAGACGACCCATAGGCATCCAATGAAGCACCGAATGGCTGACATCGGGTTTCCTATGGCGACCGGGGAATACGCGGCGGCCATACTCGGACCCGTGGAGACCGCTTCCCTCGCTTCCCTCGACCTGAACCTGCTGCGCACCTTCCTCGCGGTGTACCGCTCCGGTTCCTTCACCGGCGCCGCTCGGCTGCTCGGGCTGTCACAGCCGACGGTGACGACGCAGATGCGCGCGCTGGAACGGCAGACCGGCCGGGAGCTGTTCGAACGGCTGCCGCGCGGGGTCACGCCGACTCCGGTGGCCGACGAGCTGGCGGCCCGGATCGCCGCGCCCCTGGACGAGCTGGCCGCCGTCGCCGGCCCCACCCCGCCGGCCGGGACCCGGGCCGAGCCCGTCCATCTGGCCGGCCCGGCGGAACTCCTGTGCACCATGGCCCTGCCGGCCCTCGCGCCGCTGGTCGCCGAGGGCGTACGGCTGCGGGTGGCGACCGGGCTGACCGATCCGCTGCTGGACGAACTGCGCGCCGGCCGCCACGACCTGGTGATCGCCACCACCCGCCCACGCGGCCGCACCCTGCACGCCGTCCCGCTCACCGACGAGGAGTTCGTACTGGTCACGGCCCCGGCGTGGGCCGAGCGGCTGAGGCGACGCCGACCGGCACGGGGCATGAAGGGGGAGGGGGCCGCCGGGCGGGAGACCGAGGGGCGTGAGTCCGAGGGGCGGGGGGCCGACGCGCGGAAGACCGACGGTCGGGGCACCGAGGTCGAAGGGGACGTCGTACGGGAGACGGAGGGCGAGGTACACGGGCAGGGCCCCGCCATGCAGGGCACCGAGGACCAAGGGTCCGCCGGGCGGGACGCCGAGGGTCAGGGGTTCGTTGGGCGGGACGCCGAGGGTCAGGGGTTCGTCGGGTGGGACGCCGAGGGGCAGGGGTTCGTCGGGCGGGGCACCGAGGGGCAGGGGTTCGTCGGGCGGGGCACCGAGGGGCAGGGGTTCGTCGGGCGGGGCACCGAGGGGCAGGGGTTCGCCGGGCGGGACACCGAGGGGCAGGGGTTCGTCGGGCGGGGCACCGAGGGGCAGGGGTTCGCCGGGCGGGACACCGAGGCTCAAGGGTCCGTCGGGCGGGACGCCGACGGTCAGGGATACGCCGGGCGGGGCACCGAGGACCAAGGGTTCGCCGGGCGGGGCACCGAGGGCCAAGTGTCCGTTGCGCCGGACTTCTTGGACCCCGCCGTCCTGCACGATGTCCCGCTCATCACCTACGCCGAGGATCTGCCGATCGCCCGCCGCTACTGGCGGCACGTCTTCGGCCGGCGGCTGTCCCGTACCGCCGCCGTGACAGTCCCCGACCTGCGCGGGGTCCTCGCGGCCGTGGTCGCGGGCGCCGGGTTCAGCGTGCTGCCCCGCTATCTGTGCCAGGATCTCCTGGCGTCCGGCGCGCTCGTGGCGCTGCTGGAACCGGAGGACCCGCCGATCAACACCGGCTTCCTCGTCCAGCGCCCCGGCGCCTCCGACAACCCCGACGTGGCCCGCGTCCGCGCGCTCCTGCTGCGGGCGGCGCGGAGTTGGTAGCCGGGTGAGCGGAGTCGTTCAGGACGAGGTGGCTCCCGGGCCGGCCGTCCACTCCGGGGCCAGGACCGACCAGATCTCCTCGTCGTGCCGCTCGCCCCGGTACGGGTAACTCTCCCGCAGCACGGCCTCCTTGCGCATGCCGAGCCGGCGGGCGACCGCGATGCTCGGCGCGTTGCCGGCCGACACCCACCACTCGACGCGGTGGATGCCCCGCTCCCGGATCGCCCAGTCGATGAGCAGCCGTGCCGCCCGGGTCACCAGACCGCGGCCCACCGCTGCCGGTTCCAGCCAGCAGCCCGCCTCCGCCGTACCCTGCGGCACGTCCAGCCGGCGCAGGATCACCGCCCCCACCAGGGTGCCGTCGAGGCGGAGCGCCCGGATGAGCCCCGCGTCGGCCGCCTCCTTCCCGGCGTACGCCTCCAGGAACGCCCGGCTGGAGGCGAGATCCGTGACCACGTCCGGCAGACCGTTGAACCGCCCGATGAACTCCCGGCCCCGGTCCACATGGGCGAGGAACTCCTCGGCCTGCCAGGGCTGGAGAGGACACAGCTCGGCGCCGTCGGCACCGAGAGAGGTCGCGAACATGGTCACCTTCGGCTGAGAGGGTGGGACATCTGGTACGCCAGCCTACGGTCCGCGCCCTCCCCTACGGCGGTCAGGGTTTCGTCCAGCTCCATGAACCACTGCCAGGCCGGCCGTCCGTCGGCCTCGGCCAGCCGCGCCACCACCAGGTCCTCCAGCTCCGGGACGCGTTTGTTCTTCCAGACCTTGTCGGCCAGGCTCACCAGCAGGTCCTCCGCGCCGGTCCCGGGAGCCGTCCAGGACGCGTGGGTGCCGGCGAACCGGGCGAGGCCGGCCGGCACGCCGTGCGCCAGCAGCAACTCGCGCCCCGCCGCCTCGTGTTGCGCGCCGGGGCCGGACAGCTCGGCCGGGTGCAGGGCCTTGCCGATGTCGTGGGTGGCGGCACCGAACAGGACCGCTTCCGCGTCCAACTCCAGCTGCGGACAGTGCCGTCGCACCCATGCCACGAGCTGCGCCGCGACCTCGTGCACCGCCCTGAGGTGGGCCACCAGCCGGGGCGGCGCGTCGACTTGTTCCAGTAGCAGCGCGGCCCGTTCGGGCAGCGGACGCAGGGGCGGATCGTCGATCTCGTCCGTCGCGATCGACGGTGTGTCGCTGACTGTCACCGGGCCAGAGTAATCATCGACTGATGTCCACGATCCGTCCGTTGCTTCCGCTGACATCGTTGTCCCGCCTGCTCTGGATGGCGGCGCCGGGTCGCGGGGCCGACGATGGTCGTGTGGGGCGCGGTCGCCGCCGCAGCGCCGGTGCCGTCCTAGGCCGCCGGGGGACGGAGGCCGGCCCCGGCGGTCAGCGGCCGGAAGGGAGACACCGTCATGCTGGAAGTGAAGACGGTCGAGAAGCCGGACGAACGGCGCGACTTCCCGCGCGGCCACATCGAAGCACTCCACCTGACCGGGCTCGACTTCGCGGTGGGCACGTTCGAACCCGGGTGGCGCTGGTCGGAGTGCGTGGGGCCGATCGCGGGCACCGAGAGCTGCATGGTCCACCACAACGGGTACGTGGCGCAGGGCCGGCTGCGCCTCCGTATGGACGACGGCGGCGAGAGCGAGGTCGGTCCGGGCGACGTCTTCGTGTGCCCGCCCGGACACGACGCCTGGGTGGTCGGCGACGAGCAGGTCGTGGTGTACGACTTCGCCGGGACGATGGCGAACGAGTACGCGAAGGGTTAGCGAAGCGCCGCATCCGTACGCCCGTTTCCTTGCCCGCGGGGCCGCCCTGGTTCGGTCCGGCGGGGTTGGTCTACGCGTCGAAAACCCTTGCCCCCTCCTCCGCGAAGGCGATCGTGTCCGTGTGGCCGAACAGGCCCGGGAGGCCGCCGGAGTGGAGGAAGACCGTCCGCTCGCCCGGGCGGACGGTGCCGTCGCGGACCGCGGCGCGCAGACCGGCCAGGGCGCGGCCGGTGTAGATGGGGTCGAGGACCAGGCCCTCGGTGCGGGCGGCGAGGTGGAGGGCTTCGCGTACCGGCGCGGTGAGGGTCGGGTAGCCGGCGCCCACCTGGTCCCGGCGGATCCGCAGCGCGTCCGGCGTGACCTCCTCCGCCGTGAGCGGTGCGGCGAACCCCGCCACCGCCGGGGCCGGATCGGCCAGCGCGCCCACGTCGACGCCGAGTACCGACCCGCTGCCCAGGGCCGCGACCAGCCCGGCCATGGTGCCGCCCGAGCCGAGGGCCACCACGACCGTGCGCAGGCCCGGCAGTTCCTCGCGCAGCTCCGTGCCGCAGCGTACGTACCCCCTGGCTCCCAGCGTGCTGGAGCCGCCGAACGGGATCAGTGCCGGGCGGGCGCCGTCGGACCGCAGGCGCGCGCAGACCTCGGCCGCCGCCGAGTCCAGCCCGGCCTGGTCCACCTCGCCGGCCCAGGCGAGCCGGGCCCCGAACAGGCCGTCCAGGGCGAGGTTCCCGGAGCGGGAGGCGCCCGCGGTGCCGCGCAGGACGAGGACGACGTCCAGCCCCAGGCGGGCGCCCGCGGCGGCGGTCAGCCGGGCGTGGTTGCTCTGCGGGGCGCCGGTGGTCACGAGCGTGTCCGCGCCCTCGGCGAGGGCCGCGCCCACCGTCCACTCCAGCTTGCGGATCTTGTTCCCACCGCTGCCCAGGCCGGTCAGGTCGTCCCGTTTCACCCACAGGTCCTCCGGCCCGAGCCCGAGCGCGGCGGCCAGTCGGGGCGCCGGTTCCAGAGGGGTGGGGAAGGTGCCCAGCGGCACGGGCGGGTGGGTCATGGTGACGTCCTCGAGTCGGTGTCGGCGTGGGTACCAGTCGATCACGGCCGGGCGCCCGGCGTCATACCGGTGGTGAGGTCCATGATCAGCGTCCTGAGCTGTACGGCGGTGCGGAGCGGGCCGATCACGAGCGGCCGCGCGGGCAGGCCGGCCGATCACGGCCACTCGTCCCGCGTCACACCGGCAGCAGGCCCGCGATCAGCCCGCTGAGCTGGGCGGCCGTACGGCACTCGTGCATCTCCACCAGCTCCGCATACGCCGGCGCGGCCGAGTCGCCGGTGCCCCAGCGGTCGTGCGGCTCGGGGTTGAGCCAGTAGACGCGCCGGGCCCGCCGGGCCAGCTCGCGTACGGCGGGGAGGTTCGGGTCGCTCATGTTCGTACGGGCGTCACCGAGGACGAACACCGTGGTACGCGGCCCCACCGCACCGCCGTACCGCTCGGTGAACTCGCCCAGCGCCATGCCGTAGTCGCTGCTGCCGTGCCAGCCGGTGAGCGTGGCCTCGGCACGGATGCGGGCGCCGAGCCCGTCGGGGTCGGCGCGGCCGTGGTCGAGCAGGCCGGTGACCTCGTCGAGCCGGTTGACGAAAGCGAACACGCGCACCTTGCTGAACTGGTCGTGCAGGGCCTGCACGAGGAGCATGGTGAAGTCCGAGAAGCCGGACACCGAGCCGGACACATCGCAGAGCAGCACCAGTTCGGGCCGGACCGGGCGGCGCCGCCGCAGCACCGGCCGCATCGGCACGCCCCCCGTGGACAGCGAGGAGCGCAGGGTGCGGCGCAGGTCGATGGTGCCGCGCGCGGCCCGGCGGCGGCGCGCGGCGAGCCGGGTGGCCAGCTTGCGCGCCAACGGCTGGACCGCCCTGCGCAGTTCGGCCAGCTGGTCCCGGTTCGCGATCAGGAAGTCGACCCGGTCGGCGGTCGGCCGCACACCGCGCCGCGCGATCTCGTCCCGCCCCCGCCGCTCGGCCACCCGGCGTCGCGCCTCCGCGCCGACCAGCCGCCGGAACTCCTCGATGCGGCGCCGGATCTCGTCGTCCAGCAGCCGGTCCGCGAACCCGGCGCCGCTGTTGCCGGCGCGGCCCCGGACGTCGGCCCGGACCCGGGCCAGCAGGGTCTGCGGACGCAGCCGGTCCAGGGTCTGGTACGCCGACCAGCCGTCCGAGCCCGGAGAACTCCCGTATCCCCCCAGGCCGTCGACCGCCTCCGCCGCCAACTGGGCCATCAGCGCCCGGTCGTCGGCGGCCAGCGCATCGGCGAGCCGGTCACGCAGGGTCTCCCGGTCCCGGGGAGCGTCCTCGGGACCGCCGACTCCACGCGGGAAGTAGAGGTCGAAGACCGAGTCGAACAGGGCCCGTTGGCCCGGTCCGTGCAGCAGCGTCGCGGCCAGCCCCTCGCGCAGCAGCTCCCGGTCCGCTAGGCCCAGCACCTCCACCGCGCGGGCCGCGTCGACGGTCTCCCCGGTGCCGATCCGCACGCCGTGCGCGCGCAGCGCCGCGGCCAGGCCGGTGACCCGGTCGGCGACGGCGGTCACAGCGCGTCCAGGTCGAGCTTGGCCGCCGCCTTCTGGATGTCGTCCTGATGCTTGAGGATCACCCCGAGGGTGTCCCGTACGACGGTCTCGTCCAGCGTGCCGGCGCCCAGGGCGAGCAGGGTGCGGGCCCAGTCGATGGTCTCGGCGACGGACGGCACCTTGCGCAGGTCCATCGCGCGCAGCGCCCCGACCACCCGGACCACGGACTCGGTCAGCGCCGCGTCGAGGCCCGGCACCTTCAGCCGTACGATCCGCCGCTCCAGCTCCTCCTCGGGGAAGCCGATGTGCAGGAACAGGCAGCGGCGGCGCAGCGCCTCGGACAGCTCGCGGCCGGCGTTGGAGGTGAGGACGACGAACGGGCGGCGGGTCGCGGTGACCGTGCCCAGCTCCGGGACCGTGACCTGGAAGTCGCTGAGCACCTCCAGCAGCAGCCCCTCCATCTCGACGTCGGCCTTGTCGGTCTCGTCGATGAGCAGCACGGTCGGCTCGTCGCCGCGGATGGCGGTCAGCAGCGGGCGGGGGAGCAGGAACTCCTCGGTGAAGATGTCGGTACGGGCCTCGTCCCAGCTCTCGCCGCGGCCCGCGCTGATGCGCAGCAGCTGCTTGGCGTGGTTCCACTCGTACAGGGCCCGGGACTCGTCCACGCCCTCGTAGCACTGGAGCCGGACCAGCCGGGCATCGGCCACCTGGGCGACGGCCTTGGCCAGCTCGGTCTTGCCGACCCCGGCAGGGCCCTCCACCAGCAGCGGCTTGCCCAGCCGGGCGGCGAGGAACACGGTCGTGGCGACGGCGGGCGAGGCCAGATAGCCGGCCTCGGCGAGGCGGGCGGAGACGTCGTCGACGGACGTGAACAACGGGGCCTCCGGCGGGTCGGGGAGAGGGAAGGAGCGGAACAGAATCCGATCTCCTATCTAAGCGCTTGTTCAGCTCCCGCGCCATGGTATACACCGATCGGTGTCCATCGCGCGACGTCGCGGTAACCTCACGGTATGACCAGCACACAGAAGGCGTCCCCCCGCGACCGGCTGCTCGACGCCGCCGCGCGGCTCTCCTACCGCGAGGGTGTCTCCATCGGCATCGAGGCGCTGTGCCGGGAGGCGGGCGTCTCCAAGCGGTCGATGTACCAGCTCTTCGACAGCAAGGACGAGATGCTGGCCGCGAGCCTGGAGCAGCGGATGCCGGGATACCAGGCCCGGCTGACGCACCCCGATGCGTCGGCCGTGACCCCGCGCGAGAGCATCCTGTACGTCTTCGCACAGATGGAGCAGGGCTCCACGGACCCCGAGTACCACGGCTGCCCCTACCTCGCCGTGCTGGTCGAGGTGAAGGACCCCGAGCATCCGGCGAGCGTGGTCGCCCGCGAGGCCAAGGAGACCCTGCTGAGCGCCTTCCGCGCGGAGGCCGAGCGGGGCGGCGCGCGGGACCCCGAGCTGCTCGCGCGCCAGCTCCTGCTCGTCTTCGACGGCGCCAGCGCCCGCACCGGCGCCCGGGTGGAACGCCTGGACGACGGACTCGCCACAGCGACGGTGACGGCCCTGCTGGACGCGGCGGGAGTCCGCTGAGCCGCCACGGTCGCCCAGGACCATCGACGCCAGGCGCCGTGACACGGCGCTCGTCCGCACGAACAGCAGCCGGGTGAGCGGCTGATGACCGAACCGAGCCCCGACGCCGCGGACCGCGCACTGCGGCCCGGTTCCACGCGCTTCCGAGCGGCCGGCATCGCCGTCAGCCAGCGGCCGGACTCCGGCCGACCGGACTCCCGCGCCGCCGGCGGCACAGGGCGAGTCAGCCGTTCCGTAGGCTGGACCCATGAATGACGGACCCCGCTGGCTGTCGGAGACCGAGCTTCGGGCATGGCGTGGCCTGATGCGGATGAACGATCTGCTGGTCAACCGGACGGGCCGGTCCCTCCAGAGCGAGTTCGGACTGTCCGGCGCGGACTACACCGTGCTGGCGGAGCTGACCCGCGTGGCCGACGGGCGGCTGCGCATTCTGGAGCTGGCCAGAGTCCTGGGGTGGGAGAAGAGCCGGCTGTCGCACCAGTTGGGACGCATGGCGAAGCGGGGCCTGATCAGTCGGGAGGAATGCGCCGACGACAGACGCGGAACCTTCGTCACGGTCACCGATGAAGGCCGTGCGGCGGTCGCCGCCGCCGCCCCGCGTCATGTGGAGGACGTCCGGCAGCTCTTTATGGACCACCTCTCCCCAGGTCAGATCACCCTGCTGGCGGAGATCGCCGATCTCGTCATCGAGAAGATCAGCGCGGAGGACTGAGCTTTCCTGCCCCGGGGGACACGGGACGCGTCCTGCGGGAGCAAGCGGTCGGCGATCCTCGGCGACCCTCGCCCGCGTCCTGTCCCCCGTCCGGGCCACCCCAACGCGCTACCCCCCTCGTCCGCCCGGTCCAATGGACCCGTGACCGCGTCCCCGGACGACTGCCTCGCGCGCAACGAATGGATCTGCGGCGCCTATCTGAGCACCCGCCGACAGATCCTGCTCGACGCGGTCGTCCAGCACCTCCAGCTGACCTTCCTGTCGGTCCTGATCGGCCTGGTCGTCGCGTTGCCGCTCGCGGTGCTGGCCCGCCGCTGGGGCTGGGCGGCCGGGCCGGTGCTCGCCGTGACGACGATCCTCTACACCATCCCGTCGCTGGCCATGTTCTCCCTGCTCCTGCCCCTCTACGGCCTCTCGGCCACCCTGGTCGTCGCCGGACTGGTGCTGTACTCGCTCACCCTGCTCGTCCGGAACGTCCTCGCGGGCCTGCGCGCCGTCCCGGAGGAGACCCGGCAGGCCGCCCGGGGCCTCGGCTACGGCCCCATCCGGCTGCTCCTCACCGTGGAGCTGCCCCTCGCCCTGCCCGCCGCGATGGCCGGCCTGCGCATCGCCACCGTCTCGGCGGTCTCCCTGCTCACGGTCGGCGCGATCGTCGGCTTCGGCGGTCTCGGCAACCTCATCTACGCCGGCATGAACACCTACTTCAAGGCCCAGGTGCTCACCGCGTCCGTGCTGTGCGTGCTGATCGCCGTCGCCGCCGACCTGCTCCTGCTGGGCGTACAGCGGCTGATCACCCCCTGGACGCGGGCGGCCCGCTCGTGAGCACCCTCACCGCCGCCTGGGACTGGCTCACCGACCCCGCGCACTGGTCGGGCGACGACGGCATCCGGCACCGGCTGCTCCAGCACCTCCTGCTCACCGTCGTCTGCCTGCTCCTCAGCTGCCTGATCGCGCTGCCCGTCGCGCTCGTCCTCGGCCACCTCGGCAAGGGCGGCGCGCTCGCCGTGAACATCTCCAACGTCGGCCGGGCCGTGCCCACCTTCGCCGTCCTGGTCCTGCTCCTGCTGACCCCGGTCGGGAGGTGGGGCGACGGCCCCACGGTGGTCGCCCTGGTGCTGTTCGCCGTACCACCGCTGCTCACCAACGCCTACGTCGGCGTGCGCGAGGTCGACCGCAGCGTCGTCCAGGCCGCCCGGGGCATGGGGATGACCGGCCGACAGCTGCTGTTTCACGTGGAACTGCCCCTTTCGCTCCCCCTGCTGCTGAGCGGCGTGCGGATCGCCGCCGTCCAGCTCGTCGCCACCGCCACGATCGCCGCGCTCGCGGGCGGCGGTGGCCTCGGCCGGATCATCACGGCGGGCTTCAACCTCGCCAGCACACCCCAGGTGCTCGCGGGCGCGCTGCTCGTCGCGGTGTTCGCCCTGCTCGTCGAGGCCGTCTTCGAGATCGCCGAGCGACTGGCACCGGTATGGGTCAGGGGCGGCCGATGAGAGGCCGCACGACACGCGTCGCCGCCACCCTCCTCGGCGGCCGCGCGCCACGCCTCGGCCGTACGGCACGCGGCGTCGCCGCCCTCCTCGGCCGCCGTACCGCATGTGCCACGGCCACGCTCCTCGCGCTCGGCGCCTGTGCCACCGGACCGTCCCTGGAGGACCGCGGCCAGATCACCGCGCCGCCCGGGGACAGCCGGCACCTGACCATCGGCTCGGCCGGCTTCACCGAGAGCGATCTGCTCGCCCAGATGTACGCGCAGCTGCTCGACCAGGCCGGCTACAAGACGTCCCTCCTCACGGTCGCCAACCGGGAGCTGTACGAACCCGCCCTGGAGTCCGGCCAGATCGACGTCGTGCCCGAGTACGCGGCGACCTTGGCCGACTGGCTGAGCGCCAAGACCCACGGCGCGGACGCGCCCCCGGCCGGCTCGCCCGACCTCGGCGCCACGATGAAGGCCCTGCGCGCCCTCGCCGCACCCCGCGGTCTCACCGTCCTCCCGCCGGGCCGGGCCGTCGACCAGAACGCCTTCGCGGTGACCGCCGCCTACGCCCGCCGGCATCACCTCAGGACCCTCAGCGACCTCGGCGCCTCCGGGCTGAAGGTGCGGCTCGCGGCGGGCGACGAGTGCGTGCGACGGCCGTACTGCGCGCCCGGGCTGAAGAAGGTGTACGGCATCGACATCACCGGCATCGATCCCAAGGGTGTCGGCACCACCCAGGCCAAGCGGGCCGTGCAGGAAGGCAGGGACCAGATGGTGCTGACCACCACCACCGACGCCACCCTCGACTCCTTCGGTCTGGTCCTGCTCGCCGACGACAAGCGTCTCCAGAACGCCGACTACGTGGTCCCGGTCGTCAACCGCTCCCGCGCGGGCGGTGCGGGCGTGGCGAAGGCGCTCGACAGGCTCAGCGACGTCCTCACCACCGACGACCTGGCCGCCATGAACCGGCAGGTGGACAGCCGGCGGCGGCTGCCGGCCGACGTGGCCCGCGCCTATCTCAAGGACAAGGGCCTGCTGAAGTGACCTCGCTCAGGCGTCCGCCACCGAGTCGAACGGCACCTGACCCCGCGTGACCCCGCGCGCGTCGGCGTCCACCGAGCGGCGCAGCGCCTCGTGCAGCTTCGCCGGGGTGAGCACGCCGAGGAACCGGGCCCCGTCCAGCACGGCGACCCATCCGGCGTCGTGCTGGAGCATCACCCCGAACGCCTGCTTCAGCGGCGCGCCGACCGGCACCCAGGCGGTCATGCGGTGGGCGAGGTCCCCGACCGTGCCGCCCGCCGGCAGTTCCTCGATGCCGACCCAGCCGTGCAGGTCACCGCCCGAGTCCAGGACCACCGCCCAGCGGGCACCCTCGGACCGCAGCCGGTCCAGCGCCCGCGCTGCGGGCTCGTCCGCGCGGGCCACGGGCGGCTGCTCCAGGTCGTCCGGCTCGATCGCGGTGACCGACAGCCGCTTCAGCCCCCGGTCGGCGCCCACGAAGGAGGCGACGTACGGCGTCGCGGGCGACCCGAGCACCGCGCCCGGCGTGTCGAACTGCTCGATGCGGCCCTGCCCGTACACGGCGATGCGGTCGCCGAGCCGGACGGCCTCCTCGATGTCGTGCGTGACCAGCAGCACCGTCTTGCGCACCGCCGCCTGCATCCGCAGGAACTCGTCCTGCAACTGCTCGCGCACCACCGGGTCGACCGCGCCGAACGGCTCGTCCATCAGCAGCACCGGCGGATCCGCGGCCAGCGCCCGTGCCACGCCGACCCGCTGCCGCTGCCCGCCGGACAGCTGCTCCGGATAGCGCGGCCCGTACGTCTTCGGGTCGAGTCCCACCAGGTCCAGCAGCTCGGCCGCCCGGGCCCGCGCCTTCGCCCGCCTCCAGCCGAGCAGCGCGGGCACGGTCGCGGTGTTGTCCAGGACGGTGCGGTGCGGGAAGAGGCCCACCTGCTGGATGACGTACCCGATGCGGCGGCGCAGCCGGACCGGGTCGACGGTCGCGATGTCCTCGCCGCCGACGAGGATCCGGCCGGAGGTCGGCTCGATGAGCCGGTTCACCATCATCATGGTCGTCGTCTTGCCGCACCCGGACGGCCCGACGAGCGTGACGAGTTCCCCCTCGGCCACCTCGAAGGAGAGGTCGTCCACGGCCGTCGTACCGTCCGGATACCGCTTGGTGACCTGCTCGAACCGGATCATTCCCTCACGCTACGGCAGGACGCCGCACGCTTCATTCCGTCCTGCCCCGACCGGCGGACGCCCGGGATGCGCGGTCAGCCGAGCAGGATCACCTCCAGGGTGCGGGGGCCGTGCACGCCCTCCACCCGGTCCAGTTCGATGTCGCTGGTGGCCGACGGGCCCGAGATCCAGGTCAACGGGCGGGCCGGGTCGAGGCGTTCGAGGGCCTGGGGAACGGAGGAGACGACCTGGTCCGGGACGCGGACGACACAGATGTGGTGGTCCGGGACGAGCGAGATACGGCGCCGGCCCTGGTCCGGGGAGCCGTCGAGCACGATCGTGCCGGTCTCGGCGATCGCCACGGCACATCCCGTCACCACGCTGCCCACCCGGTCCAGGCGCTGAGCGGTGTCCGCCGTCCGGTCGTGGATCCGCACGGGATCGGCGGCGGACAGCCACTCCGGCGGCAGCCACGGCGGAACCAGCACCTCCTCGGAGCCGCGCTCGGCGAGCAGCCGCATGACGAGCAGCGGCAGCTCCTCCGCGTCGCAGCGGTGCACGATCGCCCGGTAGTCCACCAGGTTCTCCGCCAGCAGCTCCACCGTCTCCTCGATGGTCCGCTGCCCGTGCTCGCGCAGATAGTCCCGGGGCACGGCCTCCTCGTACGGCCCCTCGTCCGCGGGCACGTCCGCGAGCGCGCGCCGCACCCGGCCCAGAATCCGCTCCCTGCTGCTCACTTCGCACCGTCCTTCCCGCCGCGCGTGCGCTGCCACCAGTCCCGGAAGGGTTCCGGCGGTACGGCCGGCAGGTCCCGGGTGCCGCTCCACGCCCGGCCGGGGCCCGGCAGGGTACGCGGGTGCAGCCGGCGGGTCCGGGAGGCCAGCCGCTGGCCCGTGCGCAGGGCGCCGGGGTGCGTGAACGCCCAGCGCGCCGCCCGCATCGCCGCCCGCTCGGCCGCGTGCCCCTTCGCCGGCTGGAGCACCACCGTGTTGCCCTGCCGTACCGCCGGACCGCCCTCGACCACCCGCTCCCGCAGATGGACCAGCACCTCGGGGATGTCGATGGCGACCGGGCACACGTCGTAGCAGGCCCCGCACAGGCTCGACGCGTACGGCAGGGAGGCGTCGATCTCGCTGGCCGTGCCCCGGAGCTGGGGGCTGAGGATGGCGCCGATGGGGCCCGGGTAGACCGAGCCGTAGGCGTGCCCGCCCGCCCGCTCGTACACCGGGCACACGTTCAGACAGGCCGAGCAGCGGATGCAGCGCAGTGCCTGGCGGCCGACCTGGTCGGCGAGGGTGTCGGTGCGGCCGTTGTCGAGCAGGACCAGGTGGAAGGTGCTCGGGCCGTCGCCGTCCGTCGTCCCCGTCCACATGCTCGTGTACGGGTTCATGCGTTCGGCGGTGGAGGAGCGGGGGAGGGTCTGGAGGAAGACCTCCAGGTCGCGCCAGGTGGGCACGATCTTCTCGATGCCGACGACCGAGATCAGCGTCTCCGGCAGGGTCAGGCACATCCGGCCGTTGCCCTCGGACTCCACGACGACCAGCGTGCCGGTCTCGGCGACCATGAAGTTGGCGCCGGAGACGCCGACCTTGGCGCGCAGGAACTTCTCCCGCAGGTGCAGCCGGGCCGCCTCGGCGAGTTCGGCGGGCGTGTCCGTCAGGCCCTCCGGGGCCGGGCGGCCCCACTCACCCATCTCGGCGCGGAAGATGTCCCGGATCTCGCCGCGGTTGCGGTGGATGGCCGGGACCAGGATGTGCGAGGGGCGGTCCTTGCCCAACTGCACGATCAGCTCGGCGAGATCGGTCTCGTAGGCCCGGATGCCCTCGGCCTCCAGGGCTTCGTTGAGGCCGATCTCCTGCGTGGCCATCGACTTGACCTTCACGACCTCCGACTCGCCGGTCTCCTTGACCAGCCGGGCGACGATCCGGTTGGCCTCCTCGGCGTCCACCGCCCAGTGGACCGTACCGCCGGCCGCGGTGACCGACTCCTCCAACTGGACGAGATACCGGTCGAGATGGCGCAGGGTGTGGTCCTTGATCCGCTTACCCGCCTCGCGCAGCGCGGCCCAGTCGGACAACTCGGCCACCGCCTTGGCCCGTTTGGCCCGGATGGTGTGGGTGGCGTGCCGCAGATTGCCCCGCAGGGTGGGGTTGCGGACGGCGTCGTGCGCGGCCTTCGGGAAGGCCGGCATACCGACGAACGTTCCGGTCATAGCGCCGGTTCCTCCTCCGTGCTCGCCAGGATCTCCGCGATGTGCACCGGCCGCATGTCCGTGCGCAGCCGGCTCATCGTCCCGCCCAGGTGCATCAGACACGAGTTGTCGGCCGCGCACAGCACCTCCGCGCCGGTCGACTCCGCGTTGCGCACCTTGTCCGCGCCCATCGCCGCCGACACCTCCGCGTTCTTCAGCGCGAAGGTGCCGCCGAACCCGCAGCACTCCTCCGCGCCCGGCAGTTCGACCAGCTCCAGCCCCTTGACGGCCTGGAGCAGCCGGCGCGGCCGGTCGCCGAGCCCGAGCCCGCGCAGCCCGTGGCAGGTCGGGTGATAGGTCACCTTGTGCGGGTAGTACGCGCCGACGTCCGTCACCCCGAGCACGTCGACCAGGAACTCCGTCAGCTCGTACGTCTTCGGCACCACCGGCGCCAGCGTCCGCGCCAGCGCGTCCCCGCGCCCCTCGGCCCGGGCCCGCTCGCCCATGCGTGGATACAGCTCCCGCACCATCGCCCCGCACGACCCGGACGGGGTCACGATCGCCTCGTACCCCCCGAAGACATCGGAGAAATGCCGGGCCAGCGGTTCGGCCTCGTGCCGGTAGCCGGTGTTGTAGTGGGCCTGCCCGCAGCAGGTCTGCGCCATCGGGAAGTCGACGTCGACACCCAGCCTGGTCAGCAGCTTCACCACGGCTCGGCCGGTGTCCGGATACAGCGTGTCGTTGACACAGGTCAGGAACAGGGCGACACGCATCGCGGCTCCTCGGTGTCGGTCATCGGACGAGTGCAGGGTAGTCGGCGGGTGGCGCCGACGGGAGACCACGGCTCACCGCGTGGCGAGCCGGGCCTGGGCCGCCCGCCACCGATCGGTGTCGCCGCGGGGCGTGTACCGGGTGAGCGGCTGGGTCCGGGTGAGCAGCCGGCGCTGGGCGGCGAGATCGCCGACGAGCCCGTGCGCGCGGGCCTGCACGAGGACGTTGCCGAGGGCCGCCGCCTCGGTGGCGCCCGCCACCACCGGCAGCCCGCAGGCGTCGGCCGTCAGCTGGCACAGCAGCGCGTTGCGGGTGCCGCCGCCGACCAGGTACACCACGTCCACCGGATGGTCGGCCAGCCGCTGCGCGTCCACCACGGCCCGCCGGTGGGCGAGGGCCAGCGAGTCGAGGATGCACCGGGTGATCTCGGCCCGGGTCTGCGGCACCGGCTGCCCCGACGCCCGGCACGCCTCGGCGATCCGCTCCGGCATCCGCCCCGGCGCCAGGAACGCCTCGTCGCCGGCGTCCACCACCGCGCGCAGCGCCGGCACGGTCGCCGCCTCCCGCAGCAGCACCCCCAGGTCCGGCTCGCCCCAGGCCCGTACGCACTCCTGGAGCAGCCACAGCCCCATGATGTTCCGCAGATAGCGGACGGTGCCGTCGAGTCCCAGCTCATTGGTGAAGTTCGCGGCCCGGCTCTCCTCGGTGAGGACAGGAGCGGACAGTTCCAGGCCGGCCAGGGACCAGGTGCCGGTGCAGATGTAGGCGAAGCGCTCCCCGGTCGCCGGGACGGCGGCCACCGCCGACGCGGTGTCGTGCGAGCCGACGGCCGTCACCGGCACCGGACCGGTGAGGCCCGTCTCCGCCAGCACCTCCGGCCGCAGCGTCCCGGCCGGGTCGCCCGGCTGCCGCAGCGGCGCGAACAGGCCGAGGTCGATCCCCAGCCGCTCGGCGACCTCGTACGACCAGTCCCGCGTCCGGGGATCGACGAGCTGGGTGGTGGAGGCGTTGGTCAGCTCGGTGCCCTGCTCGCCGGTGAGCCAGTACGTCAGCAGGTCCGGGATGAGCAACAGCCGCCTGGCATGGGCGAACTGGTCCGACGCCCGGGCGGCCGTCAGCTGGTAGAGGGTGTTGAACGGCGCGTACTGGATGCCCGTCGCCGCGTACAGCTCCGCCGCCGGCACGGTCGCCCACACCTTCTCCGCGACGCCCTCGGTGCGGGCGTCGCGATAGTGCACCGGGTTGCCGAGCAGGGCCCCGTCGGCGTCCAGCAGGCCGTAGTCGACGGCCCAGCTGTCGACGCCCACGGAGTCCACGGGGCCGGCCGCCCGCAGCCCGTCGAGGACACCGCCGTAGAGCGCCAGAACGTCCCAGCGCAGCCCCTCCGGGACGCGCACCGGCCGGTTGGAGAACCGGTGCGCCTCGCTCAGCTCCACCGAGTCCGCGCTCACCCGCCCCACCATCACCCGCCCGCTGGAGGCGCCGAGATCCACCGCGGCGTACGACTTCACGCCCGTGCTCATCGCAGGAAAGCGGCCGCCACACCCGCGTCGACCGGGATGTGCAGCCCGGTGGTGTGCGTGAGATCCCCGCCCGTGAGCGCGAACACCGCGTTCGCCACGTGCTCGGGCAGCACCTCCCGCTTCAGGATCGTCCGCTGCGCGTAGAACTCGCCCAGCTTCTCCTCCGGCACCCCGTACACCGCGGCCCGCTGCGCCCCCCAGCCCCCGGCGAAGATCCCGGAGCCGCGCACCACACCGTCCGGGTTGACCCCGTTCACCCGGATTCCGTGCTCACCCAACTCGGCGGCGAGCAACCGCACCTGGTGAGCCTGGTCGGCCTTGGTGGCGGAGTAGGCGATGTTGTTCGGCCCGGCGAACACGGCGTTCTTGGAGGCGATGTAGACGATGTCACCGCCCAGCCCCTGCACGGTCATCACCCGCGCCGCTTCCCTCGACACGAGGAAGGACCCGCGGGCCATGATGTCGTGCTGGAGGTCCCAGTCCCTCACCGACGTCTCCAGCAGCGGCTTGGAGATGGAGATCCCGGCGTTGTTCACGACGAGGTCCACCCCGCCGAAGGCGAGGACGGCCGTCTTGAACGCGGCGGCGATCTGCTCCTCGTCGGTGACGTCCACGGTGACGGCGACGGCCCTGTCCGGCCCGCCCAGCTCCTCGGCGACCCGCGCCGCGCCGTCGGCGTTCAGATCGGCGACGACGACACACGCCCCCTCCGCCGCCAGCCGGTGCGCGATGGCCTTCCCGATCCCGCTGCCGGCCCCCGTCACGAGCGCGACCCGCGTGGCGAGCGGCTTGGGCTTCGGCATCCGCTGGAGCTTGGCCTCCTCCAGCGCCCAGTACTCGATCCGGAACTTCTCGGCTTCCTCGATCGGCGCGTACGACGACACCGCCTCGGCCCCGCGCATGACATTGATGGCGTTGACGTAGAACTCGCCCGCCACCCGGGCGGTCTGCTTGTCCTTGCCGAAGCTGAACATGCCGACACCCGGGACGAGCACGATGGCCGGATCGGCGCCGCGCATGGCGGGGGAGTCGGGCCGGGCGTGCCGCTGGTAGTAGGCGGCGTACTCCTCGCGGTACGCGGCGTGCAGCTCGCGCAGCCGCGCGACGGCGTCCTCCAGCGGCGCGGCCGGCGGCTGGTCCAGGACGAGCGGCCGGACCTTGGTGCGCAGGAAGTGGTCGGGGCAGGAGGTGCCGAGGGCGGCCAGCCGGGGGTGCTCGGCGCGGGCGAGGAAGTCGAGGACGACGTCGGAGTCGGTGAAGTGCCCGACCTGCGGCCGGTCCTGTGACGCCAGAGCCCGGACGTACGGCGCGAGAGCGGCGGCCCGCTCCCTCCGCTCGGCCTCGGGCAGGGCCTCGTACCCCTCGACGACCGGCCCGAACGGCTCGGCCTTCCCCTTCTCGGCGAGGAACGCCTCGGCGGTCCGGATGATGTGCAGCGAGTTGCGCTCACACTCCTCGGACGTCGCTCCCCACGCGGTGATCCCGTGCCCGCCGAGGACGCATCCGATGGCCTGCGGGTTGGCCTCCTTGATCGCGGCGATGTCCAGGCCCAGCTGGAACCCGGGCCGCCGCCACGGCACCCACACCACGCTGTCCCCGAAGCACTCGGCGGTCAGCTTCTCCCCGTCGGCCGCGCACGCGAGCGCGATCCCCGAGTCCGGATGCAGATGGTCCACGTGCGCGGCGTCGACGAGCCCGTGCATGGCGGTGTCGATGGAGGGCGCGGCCCCGCCCTTGCCGTGCAGACAGTAGTCGAACGCGCCGACCATCTCGTCCTCGCGCTCGACACCGGGGTACACGTCCACGAGGGCCCGCAACCGGTCCAGCCGCAACACGGCCAGCCCTGCTTCGGTGAGCGTGCCGAGGTCGCCCCCGGACCCCTTCACCCACATCAGTTCCACATCACCCCCGGTGACGGGATCAGGGGCGGTGCCTTTGGCGGACGCGTTACCGCCGGCGTAGTTGGTGTTACGGGGATCGGAGCCGAGCCGGTGGGAGCGATCGAGGAGAGCGGCTACTTCGGGATGGGTCGACATGGCAGTCAGTTCCTGTTCAGGGGAGGGGGAGGACAAGCAGGGGCGCGGGGAACTGCGCGATCAGCCACATACGGCCCGCACCCCGCAGACGACAGAACTCGGCAGACGCGTCACGCCCCCCAACCGGCCTGCTCCCCACCGACCCGCTCGGCGACGATCCGCTCGGCCCACCCGGACCGGGCATACGCGCCCATCGGATCGGGATCCAGCCCCAGCTCCTCCCGGACCTCCCCCAGAAGCCCCCGCACATCCGTGTTGTACGCGTCCATCAACACGGCATTGGCCCCGAGCACGTCCCCCGAAGCCTGCGCCTCGGCCAACGCCGCCCGGTCGACCAGCAGCGCCTTCGCCGTGGCCTCCTGCACATTCATGACCGACCGGATGATCGCGGGGATCTTCGCCTCGATGTTGTGGCACTGATCGAGCATGAAGGCGACGTCGGAGGTGAACCCTCCGCCACGGATCACCTCGTACATGATCCGGAACAGCTGGAACGGATCCGCCGCGCCCACCATCAGGTCGTCGTCGGCGTAGAAGCGCGAGTTGAAGTCGAACCCGCCGAGCTTCCCCTCCCGCAACAGCGTCGCCACGATGAACTCGATGTTGGTCCCCGGCGCGTGATGGCCCGTGTCGACGACCACCTGGGCCTTGTCGCCGAGCTTCAGACAGTGCGCGTAGGCGGTCCCCCAGTCCGGCACGTCCGTCGTGTAGAACGCCGGCTCGAAGAACTTGTACTCCAGCAGCATCCGCTGCCCCTCGCCGAGCCGCGCGTACACCTCGGCCAGTCCCTCGGCGAGCCGGTCCTGCCGGGCACGGATGTCGTCCTGCCCCGGATAGTTCGTCCCGTCGGCGAACCACAGCTTCAGGTCCCGTGACCCGGTGGCGTCCATGATGTCGACGCACCGCAGCAGGTGGTCGACGGCCTTGCGCCGCACCGCCGCGTCCGGATGGCAGATGCTGCCCAGCTTGTAGTCGTCGTCCTGGAAGGTGTTGGAGTTGATCGCGCCCAGCCGCACCCCCCGCTCCTCGGCGTACTTCGCGAGCGCCGCGTAGTCCTCCACGGTGTCCCACGGGATGTGCAGGGCGACCGTCGGCGCGGCACCGGTGAAGGCGTGCACCTGCGCCGCGTCCTCCAGCTTCTCCCACGGCGAGCGCGGCACCCCGGCCTGGGCGAACACCTTGAACCGGGTGCCCGAGTTCCCGTACGCCCACGACGGCGTCTCGACGGCCTGGGTCTTGAGCGCGGCCTTCACCGCGGCGAGGTCGGTCACTTCGGGGCTCCTGTGGTGTCGGGCGGAACGACTGAGCGGATGTCGGGCGGAACGACTGAGTGTGTGAACGCAGAATGTGAAACGATTCAGAACGGCAAGCTAGGTGTCTCCCGCAGGGGTGTCAAGGACTCCGGCCAACCCTGTCTTCCGTGACCCCGCCGTGACCTTTGGCTATCGAAATTTTTTCGATACGGACCCATTGACGTGACATGACTGTGGTGCCTACGGTCCCGGCAATCCACTTGAAACCTTTCACGACACCGTGGCGGCCTCGCGGCCCCTCCGCCGGTGTCGTCGAGGAGCCCCCATGACCCACCCGCCTGACACGGGACCGGCCCCGGTGCTGGCACTGAAGGGCGTCTCCAAGTCCTTCGGCGCCGTACGCGCCCTGAGGGACGTCTCCCTGGAGCTGCTGCCCGGCGAGGTGCACGCCCTCGCCGGTGAGAACGGCGCGGGCAAGTCGACGCTGATCAAGACCCTCGCCGGAGTGCACCGGCCGGACGCCGGTCAGGTGCTGCTCGACGGCGAGCCCGTCGTCTTCCACGGCCCCGGCGACGCCCGCGACGCCGGCATCGCCGTGATCTACCAGGAACCCACCCTCTTCCCCGACCTGTCGATCGCCGAGAACATCTTCATGGGCCGCCGGCCCAAGCGCGCCCTCGGCCGGATCGACCACAAGGCCACCCACGCGGCCACGGCGGCCCTGATGCAGCGGCTCGGCGTCGACCTCGACCCCGACCGGCCGGCGCGTGGCCTGTCCATCGCCGACCAGCAGATCGTGGAGATCGCCAAGGCGCTGTCCTTCGACGCCCGGGTCCTGATCATGGACGAGCCGACCGCCGCGCTCACCGGCAGCGAGGTCGCCCGCCTCTTCGGCGTGGTCCGCACCCTGCGCGAGCAGGGCGCGGCGGTGCTGTTCATCTCCCACCGGCTGGAGGAGATCTTCGAGATCTGCCAGAAGGTCACCACGCTGCGGGACGGCGCCTGGATCGCCAGCGAGCCCCTCGCCGGGATGACCGAGGACGACCTGGTCCGCCGCATGGTCGGCCGCGACCTGGCCGAGCTGTACCCGAAGCAGCAGGTCCGGACCGGTGACGTCGCGCTCAGCGTCCGGCGGCTGACCCGCGAGGGCGTCTTCACCGACGTCTCCTTCGACGTCCGGCGCGGTGAGATCGTCGGCCTCGCCGGACTGGTCGGCGCCGGCCGCACCGAGGTCGCCCGGGCCGTGTTCGGCGTCGACCGCTGGGACGCGGGCGAGGTCGAGGTCGCCGGGCGCCGGCTCACCAACGGCGCGCCGTCCGCCGCGATGGCGGCCGGACTCGCCCTCGTCCCGGAGGACCGGCGGGCCCAGGGCCTGGTGATGGACATGTCCATCGAACGGAACATCGGCCTGACGGGACTGCGTACGACCGCCCGGGCCGGGCTGATGAACCGGACCGCCGAACGCAGCCGGTCCCTGGACTGGGCCGTGAAGCTCCAGGTCAAGTACGCCCGGATCGCGGACGCCGTCTCCACCCTGTCCGGCGGCAACCAGCAGAAGGTCGTCCTAGCCAAGTGGCTCGCGACCGGTCCCCAGGTGCTCATCGTGGACGAGCCGACCCGGGGCATCGACGTCGGCACCAAGGCCGAGGTGCACCGGCTGCTCGGCGAGCTGGCCGCCGACGGGGTCGCCGTTCTGATGATCTCCTCCGACCTGCCGGAGATCCTCGGCATGGCCGACCGGGTCCTCGTGATGCACGAGGGCCGGATCACCGCCGAGATACCCCGCGCCGACGCCACCGAGGAGACCGTGATGGCCGCAGCCACCGGGAGGGCCGCCGCATGACGGTGACCACCACCGACGAGACCCCCGTCGCCGGGGCACCCCGGTCGAGCGGCACCCGCCTGGTCGACCGGGTCTTCAAGATGCGCGAACTCGCCATCCTGGCCGTGTTCCTGGTGATGATCGCCGTCACCCAGGCGGGCAACAGCGAGTTCCTGTCCGAGCAGGGCATCAAGGACCTGCTCCTCAACGCGACGATCCTGGTGCTGGTCGCCACCGGCCAGTCACTGGTCGTCCTCAGCCGCAACGTCGACCTGTCCGTCGGCTCCACGCTCGGCATCAGCGCCTTCGCCGCCGGAACCTATCTCCAGGGCGGCGGGAACGCGGTCGTCGCGATCCTCCTCGCCGTCCTGCTGGGCATCGGCCTCGGGCTGCTCAACGGCCTCCTCGTCAGCCTCGGCCAGGTCCCCGCCCTCGTCGTCACCCTGGGCACCCTGTACGTCATCCGGGGCGTCGACTCCATCTGGGTCGGCTCCCGTCAGATCACCGCGGCCGATCTGCCCGGCGGCTTCGTGGACTTCGGCTCCGGCGGCATCTCCGCGATCCCCTGGCTCGCCGTGATCGCGCTGGTGGTGCTCGTGGCGACGGGCTACTACCTCAAGCACTACGGCAGCGGGCGGGAGCTGTACGCCCTCGGTTCCAATCCGGAGGCGGCCCGGCTGGCCGGCATCCCGGTCCGCAAGCGGATTCTGGCCGCGTACACCTTCTGCGGCGCGCTCGCCGGACTCGCCGGAGCGATGTACCTGGCCCGCTTCGGCAACGTCGACTCCGGCACCGGAAACGGCTACGAACTCACCGTCGTCAGCGCCGTCGTGGTCGGCGGCATCGCCTTCACCGGCGGCTCCGGCAGCGTCTACGGCGCCGCCCTCGGCGCCCTGCTGCTCACCTCGATCAACAGTGTGCTCCCCGCGCTCGGTGTCAGCTCCGTGTGGGTGCTCGCCATCAACGGCGTCCTGCTGCTGCTCGCCATCGCCGTCGACCGGGTCGTCGCACTGCGCGTGGCCGCCGCCCTGAAGAAGAAGTCGGCCCCGAAGAGGACCGTCATGGCGAAGGAGAAGGCCGGTGCCTGAGTCGCTCACCCGCGCGGTCCGCTGGGACACGGTCGTCGGCGCACTGCTCATCGTCCTGTTGCTGCTGTCGTTCGGCTTCGTCGACGGCTTCGGCAACGCGCTCAACCTGTCGTTCCTCATCGGCAACACGCTCCCGATCGCGCTGATCGCCCTGCCGATGACCCTGCTGGTCGTCGCCGGCGAGATCGACCTGTCCGTCGCGTCCACGGCCGGGCTGTCCGGCGCGGTGATGGGCAAGCTGTGGAACGAGGGCATGGCCATCGAGACGATCATCCCGCTCTGCCTGCTGCTCGGCGTGGCGTGCGGACTGGTCAACGGCCTGCTGGTGACACGGCTCGGGCTGCCGTCGCTGGCGGTCACCATCGGCACGCTGGCCGCGTACCGGGGTATCGCGCAGATCGTGCTCGGC
Organism: Streptomyces sp. NPDC029138; assembly: GCF_055564375.1. Taxonomy (NCBI): domain Bacteria; kingdom Bacillati; phylum Actinomycetota; class Actinomycetes; order Kitasatosporales; family Streptomycetaceae; genus Streptomyces; species Streptomyces sp. NPDC029138. The sequence goes on along the minus strand of NZ_JBVHWM010000022.1, from coordinate 72,867 downwards.
TCCGACGCGGTGACCGATTTCCCCTCGCAGTACCTGGACTTCGCGGCCGGTCGCCTCGGTGACTCCTTCCTGCCGCAGGCCTTCCTGCCCTTCGTGGTGCTGCTCGCCATCGCCGTGGTGCTGCTGCATGCCACGCCGTTCGGCCGGTCGCTGTTCGCGATCGGAGCGGGGGAGGAGGCGGCCCGGTTCGCGGGGATACGGGTGAAGCGGACGAAGCTTCTTCTGTTCGTCGCCACGGGGGCCATGTCGGCCCTGACCGGCGTCTTCTGGGCGCTGCATTACGCCAGTGCCCGGTACGACAACGCCACTGGGCTCGAACTGTCCGTCGTCGCCGCCGTGTTGTTGGGCGGGATCGACTTCGACGGGGGCAAGGGCACGATCGGCGGTGCCATCGCCGGTGTCTTCCTGCTCGGTGCGTTGCAGAACGTCATGAGTCTGCTGAACGTCTCGGCCCAGTCGCAGATCGTGGTGACCGGTGTGCTGCTGATCGTCTCCGTGCTCGGACCTCGGATGGCTCGGCAGATCGCCGTGGCGCGACAGTCCGTCTGAACGCTGCGGGCCGGCCGTGGCCGGCCGCGCAGTTCCCCGCGCCCCTGAGGGGGCGTCCCATCACTCCTCCTGGTAAGGAACCCTCCGCCATGCGTAAGTCCGTTGTCCGCCGCACCTGCGCCGCCCTCGCCGTCGGTACCTCCCTCGCCCTCGCGCTCACCGCCTGCGGCGGCACCACCAAGAAGGACGTCAAGGACGACAACGCCGCCGCCGCCTCCGCCGGCAAGGCCGACCCGAACGCCGCCACCAAGAAGGGGCTGACCGTCGGCTTCCTGCCCAAGCAGGTCAACAACCCCTACTTCACCACCGCCGACAAGGGCGGGGAGAAGGCGCTCGCCGAACTCGGATCGAAGTACAAGGAGGTGGGGCCGAGCAGCGCCACCGACACCGCCGGCCAGGTGAGTTACGTCAACACGCTCACCCAGCAGCGGGTGAACGCCATGGCGGTGTCCGCGCAGGACCCCGGTGCGCTGTGCACCGCGCTCAAGCAGGCGATGAGCAACGGCATCAAGGTCGTCACCTACGACTCCGACACCAGCCCCGGCTGCCGCAACGCCTTCGTCTCACAGGCCAGTGCGGAGGACCTGGGCCGAACCGAGGTGCAGCTGCTCGCCGAGCAGATCGGGTACAAGGGCGAGATCGCGATCCTGTCGGCCGCGCAGACCGCGACCAACCAGAACACCTGGATCGGCTACATGAAGGACGAGCTGAAGGACCCCAAGTACAAGGACATCAAGCTCGTCAAGATCGCGTACGGCAACGACGACGCCCAGCAGTCCTTCCAGCAGACCCAGGGCCTGCTCCAGGAACACCCGAACCTGAAGGGGATCATCTCCCCGACCACCGTCGGCATCAAGGCGGCCGCCCAGTACCTGTCGGGCTCGAAGTACAAGGGCAAGGTCAAGCTGACCGGGCTCGGCACCCCCAACGACATGCGCAAGTACGTGAAGAACGGCACCGTCGACGCCTTCGAGCTGTGGGACCCGGCCAAGCTCGGCGACCTGGCCGCCCGGACCGCGGTCGCGCTGGCCTCGGGGCAGATCACCGGCAAGGAGGGCGAGACCTTCAAGGCCGGCGCCACGACGTACACCCTCGGCAAGGACGGCGTGATCAACCTGGGCAAGCCGACCGTGTTCGACGCCAAGAACATCGACCAGTTCAACTTCTGAGACGACGGGGGCCGTTGATGCAGCGCGTGTGTTTCCTGCTGAAGGTCAGGGCGGACCGGCTCGACGAGTACCGTGAGCGGCACGCGGCCGTCTGGCCGGAGATGCTCGACGCCCTGAAGACGACCGGCTGGCACAACTACTCGCTGTTCCTGCGCGAGGACGGCCTGCTCGTCGGCTGTCTGGAGACCGAGGACTTCGCCGCCGCCCAGGCCGGCATGGCGGCCACCGACGTCAACGCGCGCTGGCAGAAGGAGATGGCACCGTTCTTCGAGTCCCTGGACGGTGCCCGTCCCGACGAGGCCATGCGACCGCTCACCGAAGTGTTCCACCTCGACTGACGTGGGAGCCGCGCGGATGAAACCCTCCGTCACCCCGCAGGGCGTCACACAACTCGACGCCCACGCCGTCCACTTCGTCTCCTACGACGGCCTGGTCAACACCAACTCATTCCAGAAGAACGGTCTGCTGACGTACCGGGGCCACCAGTACGCCGCCTGGTACACGGCGAGCCGCGACGCGGTCGTGGCCCGCCGGGCCCTCGGTGCCACCACCTGGTCGACGCTCACCCTGCCGCACCGGCTCAAGGCCGACGACTCGCACAACGTCATCTCCATGGGCGTCTCCGCCGTCGACGGCCGCCTCCACCTGAACATGGACTCCCACAGCGACGGCTTCTTCTACGCCAAGTCCGTCGCCGGACTGCTGGACAACCCCGCGGCCACGGCGTGGACCGGGTCCGTCTTCGGGGCCGTACGGACGACCCTCGACGGGCTCGTGCTCACCTCGCGGTTCACCTACCCGCAGTTCATCGCCACGCCCGAGGGCCGGCTCCAGCTCAGCTACCGGGCCGGCGTCCCCGGAAACGGCCGCAACGCCCTGGCGGAGTACGGCGGTTCGCGGTGGACGGCGCTGGGGGAGTGGACCGGCGCGACCGGCACGTACACCAGCGAGTACGGCTCCAGCACCGCCAGGAACATGTATCTGCACGGCATCGACTACGACACGCGGGGTCGGCTGCACACCCTGTTCACCTGGCGGGAGCAGAACGCGGCCGTCATGTGCCACGGCGGCGGCCTCACCAACCACGACACCGGCTATGTGTACTCCGACGACCGCGGCCGTACCTGGCGCAACGACGCGGGCGCGGTCGTCGGCGTCACCGGGGGGTCCGACCAGGTCTCCGTCGGCGACAGCGGTCTCGTCGTCGACCCGCTGAATCCGGACCACTCGCTGATGAACCAGGAGAGTCAGTCCACCGACTCGGCGGGCCGGCCGCACGCCGTCATCAGCCATGTCCCGGCCCGTTTCGGGCAGTGCGCGGACCACGTCGCCGACCGCACCGCCCAAGGACGCGCCTTCCATCTGCGCAAGAACGCCTCCGGTGGCTGGCAGAAGACCGAGATCCCCTTACCAATGCGTTCCAGTCAGCGCACCAGACTCGTCCTCGACCGGTACGACAACGCCTACGCCGTCCTCCCGTTCGGCCGGATCGCCGCGGCCTCGCAGGCCTCCGGGTACACCGACTGGACGCTCCTGTTCGACGGCGGCGGGCTGAACGCGTTCGGCGAGGTGGTGGTCGACGAGACCCGCGTCAGGGCGGACAGCGTCCTGTCGTTCCTGTACCAGGAGAAGTCCGCCGGCACCACGCCCTCGGCGTTGCACGTGGCCGACTTCGCCCTGCCGGCGTGACGGTAATGTGAAACTCGTCCCGCCGCATCCCCGTCCCCTGGAGGTCCGAAGCCCGATGGCCCAGTCGGTGGGTATCAAGGATGTCGCCCGCGCCGCCGGAGTGTCGGTGGGCACGGTGTCCAACGTCATCAACCGCCCGGACACCGTCGCCGGTGAGACCCGTGCCCGGGTGCTCTCCGCGATCGACCGGCTCGGCTATGTCCGCAGCGAGTCGGCGCGTCAGCTGCGGGCGGGCCGCAGCCGGATCATGGGGCTGCTCGTGCTCGACATGGGCAACCCCTTCTTCGTGGACGTGGCGCGCGGCGCCGAGCGGGCGGCCCGGGAGGCGGGGATCGGGGTGATGGTGTGCAACAGCGCGCAGGACGCGGCCGAGGAGGCCGAGTATCTGTCGCTGTTCGCCGAACAGCGGGTGCGGGGCGTGCTGCTCACCCCGGCCGACGCCACCGGCCGCAACATCGCGGCCTTCCGCCGGCACGGCATCCCGTTCGTGCTGGTCGACCGGGTCGCGGAGGGCACCACCGAGTGCTCGGTCTCCGTCGACGACGTCGCCGGCGGCGCGCTCGCGGTCCGGCACCTGGTGGACGCCGGGCACCGTTCGATCGCCTACGTCAGCGGGCCGCCCGGGCTCAACCAGGTCCGCGACCGGCGCACCGGCGCGCTGAACGCCCTCGCCGAGGCCGGGCTCGGCCCCGAGGCGCTGCGCGAACTGCCCACCGAGCGGCTCGACGTGGCGGCCGGCCGGGACGCGGGTGCCCGGCTGCTCGGTCTCGCCGACCGGCCCACCGCCGTGTTCTGTGCCAACGACCTGCTCGCCCTCGGCGTGCTCCAGGCCATGTACGCGGCGGGCGTGACCGTGCCGGACGACCTGGCGATCGTCGGCTACGACGACATCGAGTTCGCCGCCGCGGCCGCCGTACCCCTCACCTCGGTACGCCAGCCCGCCGTCACGATGGGCGCCCTCGCCGCCGAACTGCTGCTGGAGGAGACCGAGCGGGACGAGGGGGACGGCAAGGGGAAGCGGACGCATGAACACCGGCGGGTGGTGCTCCAGCCGGAGTTGGTGGTGCGCCGCTCCAGCCTGGCCGCCCGCTGAGCCGGGTGGTGCGGTGCGTGCTGGGCCTGGTGGTGCGGTGCGTGCTGAGCCTCACGGTGTGATTCGCGCTGAGCCTGGCGGTGCGGTGCGTGCTGGGCCTGGCGGTGTGATTCGCGCTGAGCCTCACGGTGTGATTCGCGCTGAGCCTGGCGGTGCGGTCCGTGCTGGGCCTGGCGGTGTGGTCCGTGCTGAGCTTGGCGGTGCGATCCGCGCCGAGCCCGGCGGTGCGCCCCCGGCTGAGCCTGGCGCGAGCCTCGCGGTGCGTTCCCGGCTGATCCTGGCGCCAGCCTCGCGCTGACCGGAAGTTCAGTAACAATCCATGATCCCGGGGCTCGGCCCGCGCCCGCTCGTGTGCTCAACTGGGAGACGTCCAGCCCGTCCGTCCCAGGAGACCCGTTGAGCCTCAGCTATCGCCAGCCCGGCGTCGTCCTCACCGACCACCGCTTCACCGTGCCCCTCGACCACGCCGACCCGGGCGGCGAGACCATCGAGCTGTACGCCCGCGAGGCGGTGGCGAGCGACAAGGCCGGGCAGGACCTGCCCTGGCTGGTGTATCTCCAGGGCGGCCCCGGCTTCGGGGCGAATCGTTTCGTCGGACGTCAGGCCTGGCTCGACCGGGCCCTGAAGGAGTACCGCGTCCTGCTGCTCGACCAGCGCGGCACCGGCCGCTCCACGCCCGCCACCCGGCAGACCCTCCCGCTGCGCGGCGGCCCCGCCGCCCAGGCCGACTACCTCACCCACTTCCGCGCCGACTCCATCGTCCGCGACTGCGAGGCCATCCGCCCCGAGGTCACCGGCGGCGCCCCGTGGACCGTGCTCGGGCAGAGCTTCGGCGGCTTCTGCGCGGTGTCGTACCTCTCCCTCGCCCCCGAGGGCATCGCCACCGCGATCATCACCGGCGGCCTGCCCTCCCTGCACGCCCACGCCGACGACGTCTACCGGGCCGCCTACCCGCGCGTCGAACGCAAGGTCGCCGCGCACTACGCCCGCTACCCGCAGGACGTGGAGCGGGCCCGCCGGATCGCCGACCACCTCCTCACCCACGACGTGGTCCTGCCGAACGGCTACCGCTTCACCGTGGAGGCCTTCCAGTCCCTGGGCCTGATGCTCGGCGCGAGTGACGGCAGCCACCGGCTGCACCACCTCCTGGAGGACGCCTTCGTGGTGACCCCGGCCGGCCTGGAGCTGTCCGACGCCTTCCAGGAGCAGGCCCAGTCCCTCCTGTCGTACGCCGCCCACCCCCTGTACGCGCTCGTCCACGAGACGATCTACGGCCAGGACGCCCGCCCCACCGCCTGGTCGGCCGAACGCGTCCGCGCCGAGTTCCCGCAGTTCGACGCGGCCAAGGCGCTCGCCGGCGACGGCCCGGTCCTGTTCACCGGCGAGACGGTCCACCCCTGGATGTTCGACGCCGACCCGGCCCTGCGCCCCCTGCGCGAGACGGCCGAACTGCTCGCCGCCCGCACCGACTGGCGCCCCCTCTACGACCCGGCGCGGCTCGCCGCCAACGAGGTCCCGGTGGCCGCGGCCGTCTACCACGACGACATGTACGTCGACACCGCCCACTCCCTGGAGACGGCCGGGGCGATCCGCGGCCTGCGCCCCTGGGTCACCAACGAGTACGAACACGACGGCCTGCGCGCGGGCGCGCCCCGGGTGCTGGACCGGCTGCTGGCGCTGGTGCGCGACGAGGTGTGACGTACGCGATATGACGGACGGGGCGCGCCGCGAAAGACGGTGCGAGCGGGGCAGGGCGGCATAGTGTGCCGCCCATGACCGAGCCCAAGATCACCCAGCTCCAGCCCCTGCCCGACGACTGGCAGCGTGCCCTCGCCGTGGTGGCGCACCCGGACGACCTGGAGTACGGGTGTTCCGCGGCGGTCGCCGCCTGGACCGACGCCGGACGTGAGGTCGCCTATGTGCTGGCCACCCGGGGCGAGGCGGGCATCGACACCCTGGACCCGGCCACGTGTGGCCCGCTGCGCGAGCGCGAGCAGCGGGCCAGTGCGGCGGTCGTCGGCGTCAGCTCCGTGGAGTTCCTCGACCACCGGGACGGCGTGATCGAGTACGGCATAGCGCTGCGCCGCGACATCGCCGCCGCGATCCGCCGCCACCGCCCCGAACTCGTTGTCACGCTCAACCACCGCGACACCTGGGGCGGTGTCGCCTGGAACACCCCCGACCACGTGGCCGTCGGCCGCGCCACCCTGGACGCCGCCGCCGACGCGGGCAACCGCTGGATCTTCCCCGAACTCGCCGAGCAGGGCCTTCAGCCCTGGAACGGCGTCCGCTGGGTGGCCGTCGCCGGTTCCAGCAGCCCCACCCACGCCGTCGACGCCACGCCCGGCCTCGACCGGGCGGTGCGCTCACTGCTCGAACACCGCGCCTACATCGAGGCGTTGACCGACCAAGATCCTCATGCGTACGTCCGTGACTTCCTGACCGAGACCACCACCGCCACCGGCAAGCGCTTCGGCGGCACACCGGCGGTGGCCTTCGAGCTGTTCGCCCGCTAGCGGAGCCGCGGCCCGCCCGCCGTAAGGAGCGGTGAGGACGCAAGCGCGCAGGTCAGTAGGCTGGACCCCATGCCGGATCAGATAGCCGACCTCTCCGACCTGCGCGGCGACTGCGCCCAGTGCTTCGGGCTGTGCTGTGTCGCCCTGCCCTTCGCCCGCTCCGCCGACTTCGCGCTGGACAAGCCCGCGGGCAAGCCCTGCCCGAACCTCCAGGGCGACCACCGCTGCGGCATCCACGCAGACCTGCGGAAGAAGGGGTTCACCGGCTGCACGGTCTACGACTGCTTCGGCGCCGGCCAGAAGGTCTCACAGGTCACCTTCGGCGGGCAGGACTGGCGTACGGGGTCCAAGGAGCAGGCGCGCCGGATGTTCGACGTGTTCCCGGTCGTACGGCAGTTGCACGAGTTGCTGTGGTACCTGACCGAGGCGCTGGGCCTGCCGGCCGCCCGGCCCGTCCACCCCGAGCTGCGCCGGGCGCTGGAGCGGACCGAGCGGCTCACCCGGCAGACCCCTGAAGAGCTGGCCGCGCTGGACGTGGCCGCGCACCGGCAGGAGGTCAACGTGCTCCTGCTGCGCACCAGCGAGCTGGCCCGGGCCGGGGTAGGCGGCGGCAAGGGCAGGGGGAAGGGCCGGGGCAAGGACCGCAGGGGCGCGGACCTCATGGGTGCTCGCCTCAGGGGCGCCGACCTGCGCGGGGTGAGCCTGCGCGGTGCCTATCTCATCGCCGCCGACCTCACCGGTGCCGACCTGCGCGGGGCGGATCTGATCGGGGCCGATCTGCGCGACGCCGACCTGACCGACGCGGACCTCACCGGTGCGTTCTTCCTGACCCAGCCGCAGGTGAACGCCGCGCGGGGCAGTGGGGGTACTCGTCTGCCGGTGTCAGTCGGTCGTCCGGTGCACTGGACAGCGGTTCGCTGACAGGGGCTTCGCCGGTTGGGCCGGGGTGGGCCGTCGGTGGTCTGCGGCTTCGTCCTGGGCTGGTCGCGCAGTTCCTCGCGCCCCTTCGGGGCGTTCCAGTCGCAGCCGCAGGTGAACGCCGCGCGGGGCAGTGGGGGTACTCGTCTGCCGGTGTCAGTCGGTCGTCCGGTGCACTGGACAGCGCTTCGCTGACAGGGGCTTCGCCGGTTGGGCCGGGGTGGGTCGTTGGTCGTCTGCGGCTTCGTCCTGGGCTGGTCGCGCAGTTCCTCGCGCCCCTTGGGCGCGCTCCAGTCGCAGCCGCAGCTTTTCCGGCATCAGCGTGAGCCGTTCGGCCACGCTCAGCCGGTAGTCCGGGTCCGCCGACAGGTCGTAGCGGCGCAGCAGCAGGCCGAGGACCAGGGTCGCCTCGTGGAGGGCGAACTGGCGGCCGATGCAGGCCCGTGCGCCGGTGCCGAACGGCTTGAAGGTGTGCGGGGGCCGGGCGCGGACGGCCGCCGCGGTGAAGCGGTCCGGGTCGAACCGCTCGGCGTCCTCGCCCCACACCTCCGGCTCGCGGTGCAGCATCGGCGTCAGGACCAGGGCCCACGCGCCCCGGCGCATCGGATGGTCCCCGGCGAGGACCGTGTCCCGCCGGGCCTCACGGGCGAAGGCGGGCGCGGTCGGCCACAGCCGCAGCGACTCGTCCAGCACCCGGCGGACATAGCGCAGCTTGGCGACCTGGTCGTAGCCGGGCCGCGGGGTGTCGCCCCAGACCTGTTCGATCTCGGCCCGGGCCCGGGCGGCGATCTCCGGGTGCCGGGCGAGGTAGTACAGGGCGAAGGAGAGCGCGCCCGAGGTGGTCTCGTGGCCCGCCACCAGGAACGTGATCACCTGCTTGCGGACGTTCTCCGACGACAGCTTCTCCCCGGTCTCCGGATGCGCCGTCGCGAGCATGCGGTCCAGCAGGTCCCCCTCGCCGCCACCGGACCGGCGCCGGGCGGCGACCAGACCGTCGACCGTGCGGTTGAGGTAGGCCGTGTCGGCCGCGTCGCGCCGGGCGGCGGCGCGCAGCAGCAGCGGGGCCAGCGGCCCGGGCACGCTGTTCAGCCGCTGCGCGTAGGTCAGCGTGCCGACCATCGCCGTGACGAAGGGGTGCGGCCGGTCCCGCTCGAAGGAGCCGAAGTCGTGTCCGAAACCGGTCCGGGCGATCGTCTCCAGGGTCAGCCGGGTCATGTCGCCGGGCACGTCCACCGTGCGCCCGGCCGCGAGCTGCCGGTCCCAGTGGTCGGTCAGCCGGCCGGCGACGTCCAGCATCATCCCGTGGTAGCCCTCCATGGCCTCCCGGCTGAACCCGGGCGCCAGGACGTCGTGCGCCAGCTGCCAGTTGGGCTCGTGGTTGTAGGCGGTGAACAGGCCGTCGCCGGCCAGGGGCCGCAGATTGGCGACGCCCAGTCCGACGTGCTTGGCGAACCGGGACTCGTCGGCGAGATCGGCCACGAGCCGTGCCCCCCACACGAACACGAACTCCTTGCCGAACGCCCTGCGCCGGAAGATGGGCCCCAGCTCGCGCGCGAAGCGCATCGAGTCCTGCAACGGCCGGTGCCGGTCCGCGCCGAGCACATCGCCGAGCAGCGGCAGCCGACGCGGCGGATGCGGGATGCGGCGCAGCTCGGGCCAGCCCTGTTCGGCGCTCCGGAAACCCTTCGGCAGCCCGGTCTCCATGGTGTCCGTCGGCCCCGCCATGACGCGATCTCCCTTGGTCCAGCGGATGGTTGACGCGGTGACGCGCGCATGTTGTACGTGGGTTCAATAACGCGTTTCAGTGTGCTGCCCTTGTTGAACCGACGTCAAGTAAAGTGACGCCATGCCCGCGAACCAGGGGGAGCGCGCCCGGCGCAGACTCAGCACCGAAGAACGCCGGGAGCAACTGCTGTCGGTCGGCGCGAAGCTGTTCTCGGACAGCCCCTACGACGACGTGTGGATCGAGCAGGTCGCCGAGATCGCCGGTGTCTCGCGCGGGCTGCTGTACCACTACTTCCCGACCAAGCGGGACTTCTTCGCCGCCGTCGTGGAGCGGGAGAGCGCGCGCATGCTGCGCATGACGGCGGCCGAGCCCGGGGTGCCGGTGCGCGAGCAGCTCGCCGCCGGCCTCGACACCTACCTCGGCTACGTCCAGGCCCACGCCCACGGCTTCCGCGCCTTCCACCGTGCCGACGCGGCCGGCGACCAGGCCGTGCGCCGGGTCTATCGGCGGGCGCTGGCCGCCCAGGAGAAGCAGATCCTGGCCGCGCTCGCCGCCGACCCCGAGTTCGGGCCCGCCGTCGAGACGGCCCCGCAGGTGCGCCTGGCGGTGCGCGGCTGGCTCGCCTTCACCACCGCCGTCTGCCTCGAATGGCTGCGAGGAGAGGGCGAGTTGAGTCGCGAGCAGGTGCGCGACCTGTGCGCCCGCGCTCTGCTGGGCGTCCTCTCCTAGACCGGAATGACTCCGTCCGCCGGTGCGGCCTGGTTGGCGTGCACCCGGATCTTCGATAGGTTAGGCAAGGCTTACCTAAGGAGGTCTCGGATGGGTGACACTCAGGACTGGACGGCCGCCCCCGGCGCGGCGGAACGGGCACGCTCGGTGCTGGCCGCCGCGTGGTCGTGCGCGGTGACCGCGGACGGCGTGCGCGAGGAGTACGTAGGCGCGCACACCGTGACCGAGGACGGCGCGGTGCGGCTGGCGGTACCCGACGACAGCGCCCTGTTCGGGGCGGTGCTGTGCGCCCCGCGCCAAGAACCCTCCGCCCTGCTGGAGTTCGCCGACGTGGCCCCCGTACCGGTGCGCCACCGCATCCGCGCCCGGCTCTTCCTCTCCGGCTGGTTCGCCCCCTCGGCGGGCGCCCTGCTCTTCCGGCCCACCCGCGTGGTGCTGCGCCAGTCCGCCGGGGCCGTGGTGGTCGACCTGGACGAGTTCACCGCCGCCCGGCCCGACCCCCTGGCCGGCGCCGAGTCCCGGCTGCTCACCCACCTCGCCGACGCCCACCCGGACGCCGTCGAGCGGCTCACCCGCCTGGTGCGGCCCGAGAGCCTGCACGCCGCGACCCGGGTGGCGCCGCTCGCCGTCGACCGGCACGGACTCACCCTGCGCATCGAACGCACCCGCGCCCACGGCGACGTACGACTGCCCTTCCACACGCCCGCCGACGACGTCACCCAGCTCACCGAGCGCATGCACGCCCTGCTGGCCCAGGCCAGTGCCGCCGCCTGCCCCCGGGCGCTACAGCGGCAGCGCGCAGACGGCGACGGGTGACGCGAACGGCTCACCGGCCAGGCGGAGTTCACCGCTGTCCGCGTCGACGTGGAAGACGGTGACCGTGCCCGAGCGCTGGTTCGCCGCGAACAGCAGCCGGCCGTCGGGCGAGAACGAGATCTGCCGGGGGAAGTCCCCGCCCACCGGTACCGTGCCGAGCAGCCGCAGCCGGGCACCGCTCGCCTCGACGGCGTACCGCGCGAGGCTGTTGTGGCCCCGGTTGGCGAGGAACGCGTACCGGCCGTTCGCCGTCACCAGGATCTGCGCCGGATAGTTCGTGCCGCCGCCCGATCCCGTCGACTGCGGCTCGCCGATCCTCAGGCGTCCGGTTTCCGGCTCGTAGGCGCACACGGCCACCGTGTCGTCCACCTCGTTGGCCAGATAGGCGTACCGGCCGCCCGGATGGAAGGTCAGATGGCGTGGTCCCGCGCCGGGCCGGGTCCGCGCCCGCGCCACCTCCGTGAGCGTGCCCTTCGCCCGGTCGAGGCGGTAGGTGTAGACGGTGTCGGTGCCGAGGTCCACGGCGAGGACGTGCCCGCCGTCCGGACTCGTGACGAACTGGTGGGCGTGCGGGCCCTGTTGACCGGGACCGGGCGGCGGAGAGGTGTGCGTCACCAGATCGGTGCGCTCGCCCAGGGCGCCCGAGGCGTCGATCGGATGCACGGCGACACTGCCCGAACCATAGGCGGCGCTCAGCAGCCAGCGCCCGGAGGGATGCACCGACAGATGGCAGGGGCCCGCGCCGCCCGTGCTCCGGGTGCCGAGGACGCGCCGGTTCGCGAGGCGTACGGCCGTCACCCCGCCGTCCTCCCGCTCGTCCACCGCGTACAGCGTGCGCCCGTCCGGGTGCACGGCGAGATACGAGGGGTCGGGGACCCCGGTGAGCGTGCCCGCCCCGGTGATCCGGCCCGACTCCGGGTCGTACGACGCCAGACCGATCCCGGTGCCGCCGCCCTCGACGGAGGTGTAGGTGCCCACGTACAGCGGGCGCGGTCCGGACGGCTTCCGGGGCGGTGCGGCCGCCGCCGGCTTGTCGTGCGTGGCCGGCGCGTCCGCCGGCGGGGCAGCCGGGGACGGCACCGCGACGACCGCCGCCGCACCGGCCATGGCCCCGACGAACCGTCGTCTGGTCCAGCCGCCGCCGCGCTCCCGGTCCGGGTCCCGGTCCCGCCGGGGGAGGGAAGACCCTTCTCCCGCCGTCCCTGCCTCCGTGTCCATACGCACCTCAGGTCGTCGGTCGCCCCACTCGTGACAGCCACCTTGGCCTGCGCTCGTCGCCAAGGGCAAGCCGGGCAACAGGCGTCGCGCGACACGCGACACCGGCGGTGCTACCAGTCCCCGTCGTCGACCGGCTTGCCCGGCGCGTCCTTCAGCGGTGTCACCTGGTCGCCGGACGGCGCCTGCCACGGCTCGAGGTCGTCCCCGAGCCACTCGCCGACCGGTTCGACCGCCTCCAGGGCGTCCGTCGGGGCGAGATCCTCGGCGTCCGCGTCGTAGTAGTCGTACCAGGGCAGGCCCGCCCGGGTGTACGCCGCCCGGTCCACCGGTGACGGCGGCGGTGCCTCGCCGGTGATCCGGCGCCACTCCGGGGGCGTGACCAGGTGCACGAACACCCGCCCGGCGGGCTCCTCCGACCAGTCGCCCAGCGGCCGGTCGTCCTGGTACACCTCCTGCCGCATCGAGCCGCCGACGCCGAGCCCCATGGCCGTGGCGCGACGCGGGGAAGCGGCGGGCGGGGAGGGCGGACCGCCGAAGGCCGCGGTGGGCGCGGGCGGCGGCGGTCCGGGGGGTCCGCCGGGGGCCGGGGCGGACATGGGCAGGGCCGCGCCGTAACCGCCTCGCGCGTCGGCCTCGCGCCGCTGCCGCTCCCTCTCCCGGCGCCGCCACTCGGCCAGGGCGCCCTCCTTCAGCGGGAACGACTGGAGTTGGATGCCGCCCCACACCTCTTCACCGGTGACCTGCCCCTCCACGGTCGCGCCCAGCCCCAGCGGTACGGCGACGAACTGGCGGACCGTCCCCTTGCCGGAGTTGATGCCGTCCAGCCAGGGCTGGCGGGGCAGCACCACATAGTTCTGCGGGCGCCGGGACAGCCGGTCGCGCCAGGGCTCGCCGGACACCGCGCACACCTTGCCCACACCGACCTGGAGCGCGGCCGGCTCCGTCGCGGCGAAGCTCAGCCACATCGCCTCGCGCAGATACACCGGCAGCATGACGCCGCCGCGCGCCCGCATCCGCTCCGGCACCCGGTCGGCGTGGTCGGCCACCCGCCGGACCGGGAACTCGCCCAGCCCCGGCGGCAGCGGATGCGTACCGTTCTCGGGCAGGCGCAGCGTGCGGATGAACCGCACCGCCGCCCCGCCGGGCAGCCACAGCGTGTTCCCGTCGATCCGGACTCCGTCACCGGCCATCCGTATGCTCCTTCGCCTTCGGCGCCTGTGCGGTCATAGGGGTGCGCCTTTTGTGTTGGGCGCTGTGTGCGGTGATGCGTGTGCGCGTTCTGTGTTGGGCGCTGTGTGCGGTGATCTGTGTGCGCCTTCTGCGTTGGGCGCTGTGTGTGGTGATGCCTGTGCGCCTTCTGCGTTCGGCGCTGTGTGTGGTCATGCGTGTGCGCCTTCCGCGTTCGGGGCTGTCTGCGGTCGTGCGGTGTGCGCGCTTTGCGTTCGCGCCGTCTGCGGTCATGCGTACGCTCCCTCGCCCTCCCGGTGCCGGCGCCGGTCAGCCGTGTGCGCCACCGCCTCCGGCGCCGGACCGGCCTGGCGGCTCCCTCACCGATAACGCTCGCCGAACCCCGCGCGGTTCCGCCACAGTTCCTCCTGGACCCCGAGGCGGTCGCGCAGCCAGGCCAGCCGGGGCAGCTTGGTCCGCTGCCCGCGCGAGACCCGGTCCAGTTCCTCCAGCAGGCGGCGAGTGCGGTGCTCGGTGTTCAGCTCGTCGATGATCCGAGTCGTCTCGGTCAGGACGGCCCCCAGCAGTTGCCAGTGCGCCCAGTCCTTGCGGACCTCCTCCTGGAGCAGCTCGGCCAGCCGGTCCCGGGTGCCGGCCGCCGTGTGCAGCTCGGTCGTCAGCCGTGCCTCCGCCGACTCGGCGTTCTCGCTCAGATGGGTGGTCACCAGCACCGCGAAGCTGACCACCGCGTCGGCGATCTCCGACAGCAGCTGCTCCACGGTGGCCGCCACCTGGGGCGGGAACAGCTCATCCGGCCCACGGGCCTTCGCCAGGTCGGTGAACGAGCGGGCCAGCACCCGCAGCACCACCGTGCAGATCTCCAGCGTGTCCAGGCCGGTGCGCAGCACCACCCGGTGCAGCAGTCCCTCCTTCACCCGTGGATTGAGCCGCAGACTGTCCTCGGCCTGCCGCAGCGCAGCGTCGACCTGCACGATGTGGTGGTCCAGCCGGCGTGCCTCGTGCAGTCGCTCGGCCGCCCGCTGCCAGGGGGTCCGGCCCGCGGCCTCCTCACCCAGCCGCAGCGTCAGCTGGCGCACCCGCCGCGCCAGGTCCTCGATGGACCGGCCGGCCTCGTCCACCCACACCGGGGGCGGCAGCAGCAGGTTGCAGGCGGTGCCGACGACCGCGCCGATCAGCGTCTCCACGATCCGCGCCCACGCGGTGAACCCGACCGTGGTGACCCCGAGCACCAGCATGGCGCTGATCGCCACCTCGGCGACGTACTCGTCGACACGCACCAGGTGCCCCACGGCCAGCGCGGCCACGATCAGCAGCGCGAGGCTCCACCAGGTCAGGCCCACCAGCACACTGAAGGCGATGGCGACCAGCACGCCCGCGACCACCGAGTTCACCCGGCGGATGCCGTTGGTGAGCGTGGCGTAGAAGGTCACCTGGACGACCAGCAGCGCGGTCAGCGGTGCGGTGAGCGGGGCCGGCTCGGGACTCAGTCTGAGGGCGATGACGTAGGCGACCGTCGCGGCCGCGGCCGACCGGAGCGTCTGGACGACCACCGGCTCCCGGCGACGCTTCGCCAGACGCAGCAGTCCCGTGGTCAACTTTCGTTCGCGCATCCCTTGGCCTGTTCCCGTTAGTCGGGTGCGTCGAACCTGGCCGTTTGCGGACTGTTTCCGACTGTTTTACGCCAGATGCTTATGCGTACAGCTTGTCGACGAAGGCGGAAAGATTGCCCACCGTGCGCGCGATCTGCTCCTCCAGCGTCAGGCTCTCCTCGAACCGGGTGCCGGCCTCCGGGACCTTCCTGCCCCGCACGTACAGCGAACAGGCCAGGTCGGTGCACATGTACAGCCCGACCGAGTTGCCCTCCCGGCCGGCCGCCCCCGCCTTCCGCGCGGTCATCAGCGACACCCCGCCGCCCGGATGCGTGGTCAGACAGACCGAACACATGCTCCGGTGCAGGAAGCCGCGCTGCGAGGCCGGGAAGCGCAGGGCGACGCCGACGAGCCGGCCCTCCCGTTCGGTGACCAGATAGCTGCGGTCGGGAGCGCCGGGATCGCGCCAGCCGAGGAAGTCCAGATCGTCCCAGGGGCGGTCACCGAGATCGCGCGGGACGGCCAACCGCTTGGCCTCGCCCCTCGAGCAGTTGATAAACGAGTTGCGGATGTCCTGCTCGGTGAGCGATCTCATGGGGGAGTCCTTCCGGATGTCAGGGAGCGAACCTAGAGCCTCTAGGCTCGTGGCAATCCTATTTAGCCAGGGGAGGGTGGGCCAATGGATTTCCGGCGGAGGCCACACCGACTGCCGCAGCGTGCCCGGCGCGCGCTGGACCATGTCACCGGCACCGCGTCCGGCCGACCGATCGACCCGGACCTGCGCATCACGCTCAACTTCCACCCCGACCGGATCTCCGCCGGACTGCCGATCCTGGAGTCGCTCGCCCGGGACGGCGCGTACCACTCGCAGTTCGTCACCGGCACCAGCAACGGCGGACTCACCGCGCACGCGGGCGGCGACCGGACGCGCTGGGAGAGCCGGATCTTCGGCGGCGCGTACGACGACGCCGACCCGGCCGAGCGCCCGGTCTACGGCGCGCTGGACTTCCGGCACCAGGTGGTCGGCGCGGCCCCCCGCTTCGGTTCCTCACACCTCAGACTCTCCGGAGCGGTCCTCGCCCGCACCACCTTCTGCTACCCGGACAGCGCGGCCGAGCCCACCGACTTCGGCGTGGCCGCCGCCATGCCCCTGATCGCGCTCGCGGAGGCCGACGAGCGGGACGCCCTCAACGACTACATCGAGGCCCATGTGCACGGGGGCGTGCTGCTCGACCGGGACGTGGAGGCGCTGGTGCTGGACGCGAGCTACCGGGGCACGCCGGTGGAGAGGGCCGCCCGGCGCCTGCCCTTCCCGCTCGCCTGGCACCCCGGCTACCGGCTCACCGTCACCGCGCTGCGCCGGCACGCCGACTACCGCGGCCCGGAGTACGCCGACCTCGGCGCCCGCATCGCCGACCGCGGCCTCATCACCCCCCGCGTCATCGGCGACGCGGCCCGCGGCGCCCGCCACGACCTCCAGTCCCTCAAGATGGTCTGGCACACCCTGGCCCGCTTCGGAGCCCCGGAGGGCGCGGGGACGGCACGATTTCCCACGCCGCCCGCCGTCACGACGGGCACGGGCACTGCCCCCGACCCGAGCGGGCCCGCGGTCATGGCGCCCACGGGCACCGCCGCCGTGGAGATCCCGCGGGGGCGCTGCGGCTGAGGTGCCCGGCGGGGCTCTCGCCGGTGCCGATCCTGTCGCTATGGCTTCTGCGGGGGCCGCCATCCCACGAGCTGCCGCTGCCTGGACAGGCCCCGACCGGAACCGCCACCGCCGGGTCGCCCCAACGCCCCGGCCAAGGCCGGCGTGCCCCCCGACGCCCCGGCCGAGGCCGGCGTGCCCCCGACGCACCCGCCCGCACTACGCCCCATCGCCCGTCCCCGGCGGCCACACCCCCGTGGCCAGTACCCCCATCGCATAGGCCCGGGCGACCAGTTCCGTGCGGTTCGTCGCGCCCCACCGTGCCGACAGGCGGCGCAGGTGGTAGGTGACGCCGTCCTTCGTGAGGCCCAGTTCGCGGGCGGCGCGGGCCGTGGTGGCGCCGCCGGCCAGCAGGGCCAGGACCCGTCGCTCCACATCGGTGACCCGTACCGGCTCCGCTTCCGGTGCGGGGCGCTCGCCCAGGACCCGGAGCATCACCAGCAGTGCCGGTGTCTCCTCCACGCTGTCGCTCACCGGGTCCGCCGTCAGCTCCCCGTGCCGCTCGGCCCCGCCGGGGGCCCGCCAGCACACCGACACCTGGTAGCGGGAGCGGTGCCGCAGCCGCAGCGCCTCGGCGATCCGGTCCACCTGGGTGGTCTCCTGCGGCCGGAACAGCTCCAGCACGTGCCGGCCGCGCAGCCTGCCCGGGGTCGTACCGCACTCCGCCGCCATGGCGGGGTTCGCCAGGACGACCTGGCCGTACACGTCGCACACGGCGACCGGTACCGTCACCCGGTCGAACAGCATCAGCGCACGGTTGCGCCACACCACCGCGTCGGCCCGTCCCGCTTCCATGGCATCTCATCCAAGAGGAAAGAGCAGGTCAGCGGCAACTTGGCGGGGAGGCCCAGGCCCCTGGCCGCGGCGGCCGGGGGCGCGCAAGTCCCGGCGGGCACTTTCCACTGCACGATCGTGTAGTGCCATGGCTCCGGCGCCCTCCGCCCGTCGCCCACCCTGGAACGCAGTACGTCCGTTACCGCGAAAGGCAGTTGCCGCGTCATGCCCCCCACCGCACTGCGCCCCGAACCGGCCGGAACCCTGACCGGTGTCCCCGTCGTCGACATCACCGCCTCCGGCCCCGGCCGCACGCCCCTTCAGCAGATCATGCAGCTGATGCGGGAGCACGGCCCGGTGCTGGTGCGGCGGCTGCACGGGCGGGACGTGATGTTCGTCGCCGACGCGGACCTGGTCGCCGAGCTGGCCGACGAGGAGCGGTTCGCCAAGCATGTCGGGCCCGCCCTGGAGAACGTGCGGGAGTTCGCCGCCGACGGCCTGTTCACGGCGTACAACGACGAGCCCAACTGGGCGAAGGCGCACGACATCCTGATGCCCGCCTTCGCGCTCGGCTCGATGCGCACCTACCACCCGGTGATGCTGAAGGTGGCCCGGCGGCTCATCGACGCCTGGGACCGTGCGGCGCGGGCCGGGCGGCCCGTCGACGTGCCCGACGACATGACCCGGATGACCCTCGACACCATCGGACTCGCCGGATTCGGCTACGACTTCGGGTCGTTCGAGCGCGCCGAGCCGCACCCCTTCGTGGAGTCGATGGTCCGCTGCCTGGAGTGGAGCATGACCCGGCTGGCCCGCACCCCGGGCACCGGTCACTCGGCCGCCGACGCGGCCTTCCGGAAGGACGCCGACCACCTCGCCCAGGTCGTGGACGACGTCATCGCGGCCCGCACCGGAACCGACCAGAGCGGGGCCGAGGACCTGCTCGGCCTGATGCTCAGCGCCCCGCACCCCGCCGACGGCACCACCCTGGACGCGGCCAACATCCGCAACCAGGTCATCACCTTCCTGATCGCCGGCCACGAGACCACCTCCGGCGCGATGTCCTTCGCCCTCTATTACCTCGCCAAGCACCCCGCCGTGCTCCGGCTCGTGCGGCGTGAGGTCGACGCGCTGTGGGGGGACACGGCCGACCCCGAGCCGTCGTACGAGGACATCGGCCGGCTCACCTACACCCGCCAGGTCCTGGGCGAAGCGCTGCGGCTGTGGCCGACGGCCGCCGCCTTCGGCCGGCACGCCCGCGAGGACACCCTGCTCGGGGGCCGGATCCCGCTGCGCGCCGGCCAGGCCGTCACCGTGCTGACCCCGATGCTGCACCGCCAGCCCGTCTGGGGCGACAACCCGGAACTGTTCGATCCCGAGCGGTTCACCCCCGAGGCCGAGGCGGCCCGCCCGGTGCACGCCTTCAAGCCGTTCGGCACCGGCGAACGCGCCTGCATAGGACGGCAGTTCGCGCTGCACGAGGCGACCATGCTGCTCGCCCTGCTGGTCCACCGCTACCGGCTGCACGACCACGCGGACTACCGGCTCACCGTGAAGGAGACCCTCACCCTCAAGCCCGAGGGCTTCACCCTCACGCTCACCCCGCGCACCTCAGCCGACCGTGTGCACGCATCCCTGCCCGGCACCGCCACCGCGCCGACCGCCGGCACCCCTGCCCCGGACGCCCTCCCGGCGCGGGTCCGCCCCGGCACCCGCGCCCTCTTCCTGCACGGCAGCAACTACGGCACCTGCCGGGAGTTCGCCGCCCGGCTCGCCGACGAGGCCGCCGCCGTCGGCTGCGCCACCGAGGTCGCCGCCCTGGACGCCTACGCGGACGGCCTGCCGACCGACCGGCCCGTCGTCATCGCCGCCGCCTCCTACAACGGCCGCCCCACCGACGACGCCGTCGCCTTCACCGCCTGGCTCGACGGCACCCCCGACCTGACCGGCGTGACCTACGCCGTCCTCGGCGTCGGCGACCGCAACTGGGCCGCCACCTACCAGCAGGTCCCCACCCGGATCGACGCCCGCCTCGCGGAACTCGGCGCCACCCGGATCACCGGGCGCGCCGCCGCCGACGCCTCCGGCGATCTCACCGGCGCCGTGAGGGAGTTCACCGCCCGGCTGCGCACCGCGCTCCTGACGGAGTACGGCGACCCGGACGCCACCCACGGCACCACGGACGAGCCCGCCCACGGCTACGCGGTCCGCACCCTGACCGGCGAGCCGCTCGACGCCCTCGCCGAGCGGCACGGGCTGGTCCCGATGACGGTCACCGAGGCCCGTGACCTCACCGCGCCCGGTCATCCGCGCACCAAGCGGTTCCTGCGCGTCGCCCTGCCGGCGGGCGTCACCTACCGCACCGCCGACCACCTGACCGTGCTGCCCGCCAACGCCCCCGAGCTGGTGGACCGTGCCGTCGCCGCGTTCGGCCTCGACGCCGACGCCGTCCTGGACATCCGGGCGACCCGTTCCCGTAGCGACGGCCTCGCCGTCGACCGGCCGCTGACGGTACGCCACCTGCTCACCCACCACGTCGAGTTGCAGGAGCGGCCCACCAGCCGCCAACTGGCTCTCCTCGCCGAGGCCAACCCCTGCCCGCCCGAGCGCACCGCCCTCGCCGCCCTGCCCGGCGACGATCCGCGCACCCTGGTGGAACTGGCCGAGGACCACCCCGCCCTGCGCGGCGCCCTGGACTGGCCGCTCCTGCTCGACCTGCTGACCCCGCTGCGCCCCCGCCACTACTCCATCTCCTCCGCACCGTCGGCCGACGCCCGCCACGCCGACCTCATGGTGTCCGTGCTCGACGCCCCCGCGCACTCCGGCAAGGGCCGCTACCGGGGCACCGGTTCCGGCCACCTCGCCTCCCTCCGCCCCGGCGACACCGTGTACGCCCGCGTCCAGCCCTGCCGCGAGGCGTTCCGGATCGACCACGCGGCACCGGTCGTGATGGTCGCCGCCGGCACCGGACTCGCCCCGTTCCGGGGCGCCGTCGCCGACCGCCTGGCCGCCCGCCGCACCGGCGCCCGACTCCCGGCAGGGCTCCTCTACTTCGGCTGCGACGCCCCCGGCGCCGACTACCTGCACGCCGAGGAACTGCGGGCCGCCGAGCGGGCGGGCGCGGTCTCGCTGCGCCCAGCCTTCAGCGCCGCGCCCGAGAACGGCGCCGCCTTCGTCCAGCACCGCATCGCCGCCGAGGCCGGTGAGGTCTGGGAGCTGCTGCGCGCCGGTGCCCGGGTGTACGTCTGCGGCGACGGCGCCCGGATGGCTCCCGGCGTCCGCGCGGCCTTCCGTACCCTGTACCGGGAACGGACCCCCGGCGCCGACGATGCCGCGGCCGAACGGTGGCTCGACACGCTGGTGGCGGACGGGCGCTATGTGGAGGACGTGTTCGCGGCGGGCTGAGCCGCCGGGGGAGGGGTGCGGGGTGCGGGACACGGAGGAACGGGCCCGGCGAATCCTGGTCGCGGCGGGCCTGCCGCCCGCCCGGCCGGGCGGGGTGCGCCCGCTCGGCGGCGGCACCTACAACACCGTCGAGGAACTACGGCTCACCGACGGCCGCCGCTATGTGCTGAAGGTCGCGCCGGACGGGCCGGGCCTGCGCTACGAGTCGCGGCTGCTGCGCTCGGAGGAGGAGTTCTGCCGCGCCGCCGCCGAGGCCGGGGTCCCCGCGCCCCGCACCGTGTACACCGACGGCGGTCCCGCCGCACGGCACACCGTGCAGACCCACTGCCCCGGCACCCCCTGGGACGACTCCCTCACCGCCGCCGAACAGGCCGCCCTGCGCCGGGAGCTGGGCGGCCACGTGGCCCGGTTGCACCGGGTGACCGGCCCCGGCTTCGGCTACCCGTCCGGCGCCCTCGGCCCGCTCGCCCCGGACTGGCGGACGGCGTTCACCGCGATGACCGACGCCCTGCTGGCCGATGCCCGCGACCACGCGGCCGACCTGCCGTGCCCCGTCGACGAGGTGGCCCGCATCCTCCGGTCCGGTGACGACGTGCTGGAGGAGGCCACCGTCCCGCGCGCCGTCCACTTCGATCTGTGGCCGGGCAACATCCTGGTCCACCGCACCCCCGCCGGACCCCGCGTCGGCGGGCTCATCGACGGCGAGCGCATGTTCTGGGGCGATCCGATCGCCGACTTCGTCTCCCTCGCCCTGCTGGACGACATCGAGAAGGACCAGGACTTCCTGGGCGGCTACCGGGACGCCGGCGGGCGGGTCTCCTTCGACCGCTCGGAGCGGCTGCGGCTCGCGCTCTACCGCGCCTATCTCTACCTGATCATGCTGGTCGAGACGGTGCCGCGGGCGGTCGACGCGGAGCGGCGGCGGTGGACGCAGGAGACCGTCGCGCCGGAACTTCTCGCCGCGCTGGAGGAGATCAAACGTCTCCGCCTTAGCTCATAGCGTGAACTAAGGGTTGGGAGAATGTCGCGCCCCGGCTGTCCGAAGGGGTATGTTGCAGGTCGGGCAGGGTTCGTGAAGGGAGCCACATGGCGGCGCGCAACGGGCGCACAGTACGCGACCTGAGACGAGGCAACCGCACGGCGGTGCTCCAGCGGCTGTACTTCGACGGCCCGCTCAGCCGGTTCGAGCTGGGCCCGGCCACCGGACTCAGCTCCGGCTCGGTCAGCAACGTGGTCGCGGACCTGATCGCCGACGGGCTGGTCGAGGAGGCCGGCAGCGTCGACTCCGACGGCGGCCGGCCGCGCACGCTGCTGCGCGTCGCCCCGCACAGCGGGCAGATGATCGGCGTCGACGTCGGCGAGACCCGCGTCCGGGTCGAGCTGTTCGACCTGGCCCTCACGGAACTGGCCCGGGCCGAGCGCCCGCTGACCCCGCAGGGCTACGACGTCGACGTCATCGCCGGCCATATCCGCGACGGCGTCGCCGAGGTGCTCACCGCCGAGGAGGCCGTCCCCGACCGGCTGCTGGGTGTCGGTGTCGGCGTCCCGGGCATCGTGGAGCACACCCCCGACCGGGGTGCCGTCGTCCACGGCCAGACCATCGGCTGGGACGCGGTCCCGCTGGAGCAGCTGCTCCGCTCGGCCTCCCAGCTGCCCGACGGGGTGCCGTACCTCATCGACAACGG
Source organism: Streptomyces sp. NPDC029138 (assembly GCF_055564375.1). Lineage (NCBI taxonomy): Bacteria > Bacillati > Actinomycetota > Actinomycetes > Kitasatosporales > Streptomycetaceae > Streptomyces > Streptomyces sp. NPDC029138. Next base: position 50,098 of record NZ_JBVHWM010000022.1, on the reverse strand, counting down.
CGCGAAGACCCTCGGCCAGGCGGAGATGTGGTTCGGCGCCGGGCGCGGTGCCCGCAACGCCGTCGTCGTGCTCTTCGGCTCCGGTGTCGGCGCCTGCCTGGTCACCCCCGAGGTGGAGCACGGGCGGGCCGTGGAGTGGGGCCATCTGACGGTACGGGTGCGCGGGCGCCGCTGCCGCTGCGGCGCCCCCGGCTGCCTGGAGGCCTACGCGGGCGCCGAGTCGCTGCTCGCCCGCTGGCGCGAGGAGGGCGGCCGGCCGCCCGAGGACACCGACGAGGAGACCGCGCTCACCGCGATGCTCGCCGCCGCGTACCCGCCGGAGGGCGGTACGGCCGACCCGGTCGCGCTGGCCGTCCTGGAGGAGACCGCCGAGTACCTCGGGGCCGGCCTGTCCGACCTGATCAACCTCTTCCAGCCCGAGCGCATCCTCATCGGCGGCTGGGCCGGGCTCCAGCTGGGCACGCGGTTCCTGCCCGCCGTGCGCCGGCACGCGGCGACGTACGCCCTGCGGCACCCGGCCGACAAGGTGACCATCGACCTCGGCCGGCTCGGCCCGGACGCGGTCACCGTCGGCGCCGCGATCCTGCCACTGGCCGACTTCTTTACCAGCGGCGGCCGCCGCCCCGAACCGGCCACCGAGGACCGGCTCCCCGCCTGGCGAACAGCCCTCCAGGAACGGGCCCCGCACTGAGGGCGCCGGGGGTGGGCCGGGGTGCCCCCGGGGAGCAGGCCGACGTGATCCCGCCGCTGAGCCGACGTCCGCCGGGTGAGATCACGTGCCCTCGGCTGAGGTCGAGGGGCCCCGCGCTCCGACCGTCGTCCGCCGAGCCGAGGCCGAGGTTCGCCGAGCTGAGGCCGCAGTGCCCCGGACCAGGACGCCGTGTCCTGGAACTGGGCCGCCGTGTCCCGGCCAGAGGCCGACGTCCGCCTGTCATGGCCCCGGGTTCAGGCCGACGGCTCGTCCGGGGTCGGGTGTTCCGGGTGTACCGTGCCCGGCCGGGGCGCGCCCCGGGGGCCGGTGCCGGCCTCGTCCGTGTCCGGTACGACGTCCTCGTCGGGCTCGTCGTCGACCGCGTGTCCCGGAGTCACGTCCCACGGGTCCTCGCCGGACCCGGTCTGCTGGTCGGGCAGGTCCCGGGGTACCGGCCGTTCCTCGGCTCCGGACCCGGAACCGGGTTCCCGCACAGCCATGGTCTTCTCCGCTCCTCGTCGGCTCGGGTGGGGGCGCGCTCAGCCGACCTTCCGCCCGCGCATCGGCTCGGTTTCCATCCCGCCGCCCTTCCGCAGGCCGTCCAGGAACTCCTGGATCACCTCGGTCGCCGTGTGCCGGGGCTCCCAGCCCAGCTCGGCGCGCGCCCGCGCGCAGTCCATCAGCGGCAGCCGCAGCACGGCGTCGAAGAGGTGCGGGGAGGCGGGCAGCAGGTGCAGTCCCCAGGCCGCGGCGATGGCCGAGCGGGCCGCCGTACGCGGCAGCCGGACCGGCCGGGAGCCGAGCAGCTCGGCGAGGACACCGGCGTCCAGCGCGGGATCGGCGGCCAGGTTGAACGCGCCCCGGGCGCTGTCCGAGTGCACCGCCAGCCGGTAGGCCTCGGCGGCGTCGTCGGTGTGCAGCGCCTGCACCCGCAGGCCGGGGATGTCCGGCAGGAACGGCAGCAGGTCCGGCCGGGCCAGCGGGCCGGGCAGGAACCGCCCGCCGAAGATCCGCCGCTGCTCGCTCGCCGACTCCCACTTGAACAGGAACGCCGGGCGCATCCGGACCACCCGCGCCCCGGGGTGGTCGCGCTCGAACGCGTCCAGGGCGCGTTCCAGGTAGGCCTTCTCCCGGCAGTAGGCGGCGTCCGGCCAGCCGTGCGTCGGCCAGGACTCGTCCACCGGGCGGTCCTTCGGTCCCGGCGAGTACGCCCCCACGGAGGAGGCGTGCACGAGCACCGGTACCCGGGCCGCGGCGACCGCCTCGAACACCCGGATGCCGCCGAGCACGTTGGTCCGCCAGGTGGTGGCCGGATCGTGCGTCGGCTGGAAGGCCCAGGCCAGATGGATCACGGCGTCGGCGCCCTCGAACCACTCGGCGAGGTTCGCCTGGTCCCCGGCCAGGTCGACGGCGGACCACTCGGTCTTCGGCGGCGCCCACTCGGGGGTCCGCCGGGCCAGCCCGCGCACCGACTTGATGGCCGGGTCCTCGGAGAGCAGGCGCACCACACTCGTCCCGACGTTGCCGGTGGCGCCTGTCACGACGACCCTGCTGCCCGTTGAGCTGCTCACCTTCGGCTCCTCTCGTCGGCACGGCGGAGGCTGCGACGAGGGGCCGGGTACCCGGGCGCCGCGTGCGCACACGCGGCACGGGAGCGGCATGAGGAAGCCCCGGCCGTGACGGGGGAATCACGACCGGGGCGGTCAGGTGGTGGGCGCGGATGGCGGTCGCCTCTCGGCGAGACGCTCCACAGGGCTTCAGCCGAACGATCGTCCCTGTGGGCAAAAGGTGAGGCCCGGGGACACTGTCCCATCCACACCCACGGCTTGTTCAACGGGCAACCACACCCAGGTGTTCCGACCCCTTACGTGACGTGCGTCACCACGGGAACCGCTCAGGCCAGCGGGCTCCCGGCCAGCCGCGCCAGCAGATCCGCGGGGTCCGCGTACACCGCCTCCGCCCCCGCCTCCTCCAGGTCGGCCCGCGGAATCCCGCCGCACAGCACGCCCACACAGCGCACCCCGGCCTTGCTGCCCGCCAGCATGTCCCACACGGTGTCCCCGACGAACACCGCCCGCGAGGCCGGCACCCCGGCCAGCTCGAGCGCGTGCTCCACGGGCTCCGGGGCCGGCTTGCCCTCCCGTACGTCGTCCGCGCTCGCCGTGGCCGCGATGGCGTCGTCCGCGTCGATCGCCCGGCGCAGCGCGCCCAGCTCCGCGCCGCTCGCCGAGGTGGCGAGGACCACCGTCCAGCCGTCCCCGTGCAGCCGCCGCACCAGCTCACCGGCGCCCGGCAGGGCGGCGAGCCGGTCGAAGTACTGGCCGTACAGCGCCGTGTGCGCGGCGCTCAGTTCGGCGTCCTGGTCCCGGTCCCGGTCGTCGCCGAGCAGATGGGCGACGAGGTCCGTGGAGCCGAGGCCGACGGCCCGGTGCACGGCGTGCATGGGCACGTCGTGACCCGCCTGCCGGAACGCCTCCCACCAGGTCACGACGTGCAGGTGATTGGTGTCGACGAGGGTCCCGTCGACGTCGAACACGGCGGCACGGTCCATACCAGGTCCTCTCCGTCAGCCCCAGGTACCCCAGGCCCTTCCTGCCGGCTCCAGGTCCTTCCCGTCAGCTCCGGGAGCGGGTACCACGCCCGGAACCCGCCACGCGTGCCGGCACCCGGCCCTCGCGCGTCCAGCCCAGCAGCTCCTCGGCCGACCAGGTGGTGACCACGCGCTCGGGCGGCACCCCGCACTCCTCGGCCCGGGCGCAGCCGAGGATCTGCCAGTCCAGCTGGCCGGGCGCGTGGGCGTCGGTGTCGACCGAGAACAGCACCCCGGCCTCGACCGCCCGGCGCAGCAGCCGCCGGGGCGGGTCCAGCCGCTCCGGACGGCTGTTGATCTCCACGGCGGTCCCCGACTCGGCGCACGCGGCGAACACCTCGTCCGCGTCGAACTGCGACTCGGGCCGTCCCCGGCCCGTCACCAGGCGCCCGGTGCAGTGCCCGAGGACGTCGGCGTGCGGATCGCGCACGGCGGCGACCATGCGCCGGGTCATGGACCGCGCGTCCATCCGCAACTTGGAGTGGACGGACACCACGACCACGTCCAGCTTCTCCAGCAGCTCGGGTTCCTGGTCCAGCGAGCCGTCCTCCAGGATGTCGCACTCGATGCCGGTGAGCAGCCGGAACGGCGCCCACCGCGCGTTCAGCTCCGCGACCACCGCCAGCTGCTCCCGCAGCCGCGCGGGCGACAGCCCACGGGCCACGGTCAGCCGTGGCGAGTGGTCGGTGAGCGCGGTCCACTCGTGCCCCAGCTCGGCCGCCGCCCGCCCCATCTCCTCGATCGGGCTGCCTCCGTCGGACCAGTCCGAGTGCGTGTGACAGTCCCCGCGGATCAGCGCCCGCAGCTCGGCACCGGCCCCCTCGGCCCCGACCGACGCCCCGGCCTCCTCCTCCAGCTTGCGCAGGTACCCGGGCACCTCACCGCCCAGCGCCTCCCGCACCACCTGCGCGGTCTTCGGCCCGACCCCCTTCAGCGACTCCAGCGTCCCGGCGGCGGCCCGCTCGGCCACCTCCTCCTCGGGCAGCGCGGCCAGCGTTCGGGCGGCGGTACGAAAGGCCCGTACCCGGTAGGTGGGCGCGAGCGCCCGCTCCAGAAGAAACGCGATCCGGTCGAGGGCGGCGACGGGGTCCATGAGAACCAAGGGTGCACCAGGCGCTCCGAAGGGGCGCGGGCAACCGCGCGACCAGCCACGGACGACCCGCGGCCCGCACGATCGATCCGTGCCGCCACGGCGAATCCGTTTGTCCGCACCACCCCCGGGTACTGCGTGATCCGTCCACATGACCCACCGTGAGGAGGTCCGCCATGTCCGTATCGGATGCGCAGCGAACAGCCGTGGTCACCGGCGGCGACAGCGGCATCGGCCGAGCCACCGCCGTACGGCTGGCCGAGGCGGGCCTGGACGTCGGCATCACCTGGCACACGGACGAGAAGGGCGCCGAGGAGACGGCGGAGGAGGTCCGCGCGCACGGCCGCCGCGCCGCCGTGGCCCGGCTGGACCTGACCCGGCTGCCCGAGGCCGCGGACGCCGTGGACGAACTGGGCGAGGAGCTGGGCCGGATCGACGTCCTCGTGAACAACGCCGGTACGGGCACGATGACCCCCTACCTCGACCTGACGCTCACGGACGTGCGCCGGGTCCTGGACGTCGACCTCGTCGGCCCCTTCCTGCTCGGGCAGCGGGCCGCGCGGCGCATGATCCGGCAGGGCGACGGCGGCCGGATCGTGAACGTCACCTCCGTGCACGAGCACCAGCCCCGGGTCGGCGCGGCCCCTTACTGCGCGGCCAAGGGCGGGCTCGGTCTGCTCACCCAGGTGATGGCGCTGGAGCTGGCCGAGTACGGCATCACCGTGAACGCGGTCGCGCCGGGCGAGATCGCCACTCCGATGACCGGCCAGGAGGACACCGACGTGCGCACCGAGCGCCGCCCCGGCGTGCCGCTCGGCCGGCCCGGCGACGCCCGCGAGGTCGCCGCCGTGATCGCGTTCCTCGCGAGTCCCGACGCCTCCTACGTCACCGGCGCCTCCTGGAGCGTCGACGGCGGCATGCTGCGCATGGGCCCGCAGGCCGGTTCCCATCTGACCAGCGACGACTGGCGCCGGCCCTGAGGTGCCGGGGAAAGCGTGACGAGGCGGGGGGAGAGACCGCGGTGAGACTGCGTACCAGCTCGTGTGACGGCCCCGGCTACACACGCGTCCGCTGCGGCCGGGGCTTCCGTTACGTCGACACCACCGGACGGCCCCTCACCGATCCCGAGGAGCTCGCCCGTGTCCGGGCCCTGACCATTCCGCCCGCCTGGCGCGACGTGTGGATCTGCCCCTGGCCCAACGGCCACCTCCAGGCCGTCGGCACCGACGACGCCGGGCGCCGGCAGTACCTGTACCACGAGCAGTTCCGGGCGGAGCAGGACAAGGCCAAGCACGAGCACGTACGGCAGGTCGCGCGGGCCCTGCCCGAGCTGCGCGCCAAGGTGGCGCTGGACCTGGCCGGGCGCGGGCTGAGCCGGGCCCGGGTCACCGCCTGCGCGGTCCGCCTGCTCGACCTCGGTTTCTTCCGCGTCGGCAGCGACCGGCACACCCGCAACAGCGAGACCTACGGCCTGACGACCATGCTCCGTGAGCACGTCAGCTGCGCACGCGGCGAGATCACCTTCGGCTACCCGGCCAAGGGCGGCACCGAGATCGTCCGCGCCCTCGTCGACGAGCAGGTCCACGCGGTCGCCCGGGCCCTGCTGCGCCGCCCGCGCGGCGGCGACCGCTTCCTCGTCTACCGGGACCGTGGCGCCTGGCACGAGCTGCACAGCGACGACCTCAACGAGGCCCTGCGCCGGCTGTCCGGCACCGACGTCACCGCCAAGGACTTCCGCACCTGGCACGCCACCGTGCTGGCCGCCGTGGCCGTCGCCGTGGCCGCGCGGGGCGCCCGCGCCACCGAGGCCGCCCGGCGCCGGCAGATCGCGCGGGCGGTCCGCGAGGTCAGCCACTACCTGGGCAACACGCCCGCGGTCTGCCGGACCTCGTACATCGACCCGAAGGTCTTCGAGCTGTTCGAGCAGGGCGTGACCGTCGCCCCCGTGCTCACCCGGCTGGGCGAACACGGGGAGTTCGGACGTCCGGCCACGCAGGGGGCCGTCGAGGCCGCGGTGCTCGATCTCCTCGACGGCTCCGGTGGATGACCCGTCGGCGCGGGTTGCGTTCTACCCTCGATTGCATGACCGAACAAGCAGCTCCCCACATCTCCCGCCCGCGGATCCTGGTCCTCGGTGTGTGCCCGGGCAGGCACGGCGAGCCGCCCTTCCGGATCATGGAGATCGACGGTCAGGTGGTCGGTGAGGCCAGGACCATCACGGACGTGCTGGAGACGGCCGCCTCCTACGGCATCCCCATCCACGACCTGGACGACCCGGACGCGGTCCGCTGGGTGGGCGGCGACAAGTACACCTGGAGGGTGCACTGACCGGACCGCTCAGCCGACCGTCCACTTCTGGTTGGCTCCGCCCGTGCAGGTCCAGATCTGCAACCGTGTCCCGTTGGCCGAGTTGTTCCCGGTGACGTCGAGGCACTTGTTCGCCTGCGGGTTGACGATGTCGTGCGCCCCGGTGACGGTCCACTTCTGGTTGGGGCCGCCGGTGCAGTCCCACAGCTGGACGGTCGAGCCGTCCGCCGTGCCGTTGTTCGTCACGTCCAGGCACTTGCCGAGCGCCCGGAGCGTGCCGTCCGAGCCGACCGTCCACGCCTGCGCGGCGGTGCCGTTGCAGTCGTAGAGCTGGACCGGGGTGCCGTTCGCGGAGTTCGCGCCGGCCACGTCCACGCACTTGCCCGCCAGGCCCCGGATCGGCACACCGGCGGCGCTGTCGCTCGTCGTCACCGACACCGAGTCCACCACCAGCTGCTGCGGGAACTGCGTGGAGCCGTCGGGGTCGCCGGGCCAGTAGCCGCCGACCGCGAGGTTCAGGATGAGGAAGAACGGCTTGTTGAACACCCAGGTCTTCCCGCCCAGGTCGGCGGGGGTGCGGCGCTGGTAGACGTTGCCGTCCACCGACCAGGTGATCGAGTCGGGCGCCCAGTCGACGGCGAAGGTGTGGAAGGCGTCCGCGAAGGCCTGGCCGTTCGGCAGCGAGTAGGCCGCGCCGATGCCGCCCGAGCCGTAGTAGCCGGGCCCGTGGATGGTGCCGTGCACGGTCGAGGGTTCGAAGCCGACGTTCTCCATCACGTCGATCTCACCCGAGTCCGGCCAGTTGACCGGCGTGCCGAGCATCCAGAACGCGGGCCACATGCCCTGGCCGCGCGGGATCTTCATCCGCGCCTCGACATGGCCGTACTGGGCGTTGAACTTCCCGGCCGTGTTCAGCCGGGCCGAGGTGTACTGGCAGCTGCCGTACCAGCACTGGTAGCCGGCCGGGTTCTCCTTGCGGGCGGTGATCACCAGATGGCCCTGGCCGTCCAGGGCCGCGTTCTTCGTGCCCGAGGTGTAGTACTGCCGCTCGTGGTTGTTGACGTTGTCACCGGTCTCCAGGGTCCACTTCGAGGAGTCGACCGCGGCGCCCGCGGGTCCGTCGAAGGAGTCGGAGAAGGTGGTGACGGCCGCCGCCGCGGGGGCGGCGGTCCCGGCCCGCGCCGGGCCGACGGCGGCCGAGCCGATCAGCGCGGCGGACAGGGCCGCGAGAAGACATCTGCGGAGCAGACGTGGGGAGGCCATGGCTCTCCGTTCGTGTGGGGGTGTGAGCGGTGCGCCTCTTGATTTAAGGAGTGAGATAAGAGGTCGTCAATACTCTGGTACAGACCTGCCGCTGACGATCAGCCGGTGGACGGCCCGCCCACGCGCCGGTGCACCCCCCGCCCGAGCCGCCGCCCCAGCAGCAGCCAACCCACCAGCGCCCCGGCCGTGTTGAGGATGACGTCGTCGATGTCGAAGGCCCGTCCGGTGACCAGCGCCCCCTGGACCAGCTCCACCATCAGCATCACGAGGGCCGTCAGAGCGAGCACCCGCAGCGCGCCCCGGGCACGCGGCGCCAGGACCGGCACCAGCACCCCGAACGGCACGCCGAGCAACAGGTTCCCGCCGAGCTGCCGGACCGCGTCCCGCAGCGACGCCTGCTCCAGATAGGCCTGGAGGGAGCGGCCCGGGTGCAGATTGCTGTGGGTCAGCGGCACCGACGCGGGCGACGGCTGGAGCGTGATCCGGGCCAGGACGACGGCGAACGCGACCATGCACGCGAAGGCCGCCAGCATCGCCAGCAGCCGGACGGGCAACGGCAGCGCGTGCCGTGCGGGGCGGGGGCGACCCTCTTCGGCGGGCCGCCGCTTGTGGGCGTCCTCGGCCGGGCGCCGCTTCCGGGCGGACCGGGGACGCACCTTCTCGGCCGGCCACCACCTCCGGGTGGACCGGGGGCGGACCTCGTCGGCCGGCCGCCGCGTCCGGGCGGCGCGCAGTATCTCCGGCAGGCGCGGGACGGTACGGGCCATGCGGTCCTCCACTCGTCAACTTCCGCGTTCCGAACGTCGGTTACCCGCAGCGCGGCCCACGATGCCGCGTGCCCGGCCCGCACCCGTGGTTTTCGTTCACGCCTGCGGGGCACTCCGGGTGCGGACCCGCGTGCCGCCGCTCCCGCCCGGGTCCGGCGGTGCTTGGATGCCTCCAGCGGCACTCCGGACACATCGCCGCGTATCCGAGCACAGCGGACCGAGGAGGTGCTGCATGACCCGTCGAACGGCGCCCCGCGCGGTCCTCCTCGCCGCCGGCGAACTCCTCGCCTGGTGGGCGGTGCTGGCACTGCTGTGGCTGGTGTTGATCACCACGGTCGACACCCTGGAACGGATCGTCGGCGCGAGCTGTGCCGCCGTGGGCGCGCTCCTCGCCCGGACCGGCCGGCGGGCGGTGACCTGGCGGTGAACGGCTGGATCCTCGCGGCGACCGTCGAGCTGGGCGGGGGAGGGGCGGCCGCCCTGTGGGGCGTGTCCACCGGCCCGCCGGCCCGCCGGGTCATCGCCCAGAACCTGACCACCTCCGCCGTCTGCCCGGCCCTGCTGCTCCTCGCCCAGGGCTACGGCCGCCCGTCCTACGTCGACCTCGCCCTGCTGCTCGCCCTGCTCGGCCCGGTCGGCACGCTCGTCTTCGCCCGGCTGCTCTCCGACGACCTGGCCCGGGAACGCCCGAGCGCCTGGGGGCTGACCTGGACGGCGGCGGGACTGGGCGCGGCGGTCGTCCTCGCCCTGTGCGTGGCCGGCGACCCGGGCCGGGCGACGGTGAAGCTGCTGTTGATCGGCGCTTTGTTGATCAGCGGCAACGTGATCGCCTCCCGCGCGCTGGCGGGCGGGTTCCGGGGGGTGTGGGGTGGCTGACGGAGTGACGGACGTGGCCGGTGCCGGGTGCGCCCCGGGCGGCGGGCGCGCGGTGGCCGACATGCCGAAGGCAGGTGCGGTGTGTCCGACGCCGTGATCGTCGTCGCCCTGCTGCTCGTGGCCGGTTCCGCCACCGCCGCCGTGGCCCAGCGCGACCCCGCCCGCCAGGCGCTCGTGCTGTCCTTCCTCGGGGTGCTGCTGGCCGCGCTGTTCACCGTCCTCCAGGCTCCGGACGTCGGCCTGTCCCAGCTGGCCGTCGGCTCCGCCCTCACCCCGCTGCTGATCATGCTGTCGGTGCGCAAGGTCAGACGCCGGGGCCGCTCGAAGGAGGGGGCGAAGTGAAGCGGCTGCGGCTGTGGCTGCTCGCCGTCGGCGGCGCGGGACTGGCCGCCCTGCTCGTCGCGGCCTGTCTCGGCCTGCCCGGTTTCGGCGGGTCCCGGCACCCGTACGGCGACCGTGCCGTCCACGCCTCCCTCGACCGGCACACCGCCAACACCATCGCGTCGGTCAACTTCGACCAGCGCGCCTACGACACCCTCGGCGAGATGAGCATCCTGTTCGCCGCCGTCCTCGGCTGCGTGGTGCTGCTGCGCCAGGCCCGCGACGAGCACCGGGCGCGGCCCCAGCCCGCCGACGTGGCCCGCCCGGTCCGCCGCTACGCCCTGCTCGTGCTGCCCGTCGCCCTCGTCACCGGCCTGTACGTCATCGCCCACGGCCAGCTCAGCCCCGGCGGCGGCTTCCAGGGCGGGGTCGTCGCCGCGACCGCCCTGCACCTGCTCTACCTCGGCGCCGACTACCACGCGCTGGAACGCGTCCGCCCGCTCGGCGTCTACGAGACCGCCGACGCGCTCGCCGTCTCCTCCTACCTCGTGCTCGGCGCCGCCGGAGTCCTGGCCGGCACCGCGTTCCTGGCCAACACCCTGCTGCCGTACGGCACGTTCAACACGCTGTCGTCGGGCGGCACCGTCCCCCTGCTGAACGCGGCCATCGGCATGGAGGTGGCGAGCGCGGTCGTCGTCCTGCTCGCCCACTTCCTCGACCAGGCCGTGGAGATCGAGGAGGAAGGCGAGGAGCCGACACCGTGATGCACGTCCTTCCCTACCTGGTCGCCGCCTACATCTTCCTGACGGGCTGCTACGGCCTCGCCACCAGCCGGAACCTCATCCACGCCGTCGGCTGCCTCGCGGTCTGCCAGTCGGCCACCTATGTCCTGCTGCTGGCGGTCGGGTACCGCGACGGCGCCACCGCGCCCGTCTTCTCCGACATGAAGCCCGGCTCCCGGCCCCTGGTCGACCCGGTGGTGCAGGCCCTCACCCTCACCGACATCGTCGTCGGCGCCACCGTCACCGCGCTGCTGCTCGCCCTCGTCCTCCAGATCGCCAAACGGCACGGCACGGTCGACCCCGACGAACTGCGGGAGCTGCGCGGCTGATGCACCACCTGATCCCGCTGCTCGTCGCGATCCCGCTGCTCGGCGCCGCCCTGCTCGTGGCGACGGGCCGCCATCTGCACCGGATCGCCGCCGAGATCACCGGGTTCGTCGTCTCCGGCGGTACGGCCGCCCTCGCGCTGATGCTGCTGCTGAACTCGACGCCACCGATGGTCGAATGGGTCGGCGGCTGGCTGCCCGTCGACGGTGAGAGCGTCGGCATCCTCGTGGTCGGGGACGGCCCGGCGCTCGGCATGGCCGCGCTGGCCTCGCTGCTCACCCTCGCCGCGCTCGCCTACTCCTGGCGCTACTTCGACGAGCCCCCGCGCCACCGCACCGGCTCCTTCACCGCGCTGATGCTGGTCTTCCAGGGCGCCATGTGCGGGTTCGCCGTCGCCGGCGACCTGTTCAACGCGTTCGTGTTCTTCGAGCTGATGAGCGTGGTGGCCTACGCCCTGACCGGCTACCGCATCGACGAGGCCAAGGCCGTGCAGGGCGCCCTGACCTTCGGGATCGTCAACTCCCTCGGCGCGTACGCCCTGCTGATGGGCATCGCCCTGCTGTACGCCCGTACCGGCGAACTGGCCATGGCGAAGATCGGCCGCGGGCTCGACGCCTCCGCCGGGCAGGGCGGGCCGGACGCGCTGGTCCTCGCCTCCTTCGTGCTGGTGCTGACCGGGCTGCTGGTGAAGGCGGCTGCCGTGCCCTTCCACTTCTGGCTCCCGGACGCGCACGCCGTCGCCCCCACCCCGGTCTGCATGCTCCTGTCCGGCGTCATGGTCGGACTCGGCGCCTACGGCGTGTGGCGGGTCTACGGCACCGTCTTCGCCGGACCCGGTGGCATCCCCGCCGCCGACCTGACCCGCGCCCTGGTGACGCTCGGCGCCCTCACTGCCGTGACCGGCGCCGTCATGTGCTGGTACCAGCGGCACATCAAACGGCTCCTCGCCTACTCCACCGTCGCCCACACCGGCCTGTTCCTCATCGGTCTCGGCGTCCTCACCCCCGAGGGCGACGACGGGGTCGCCCTGTACCTCCTCGGCCACGCCGGGGTGAAGGCCGCGCTGTTCGCCTGCGCGGGCGCCCTGCTGGACCGGTTCGGCAGCGTCGACGAGCACGCGCTGCACGGCCGGGCCCGGGGGCAGCTGCGCGCCACCGCCGTGATGTTCGCCGTCGGCGCCCTCGGCCTGGCCGGCCTGCCGCCGTTCGGTACGGCGCTGGGCAAGGCGGTCACCGAGGAGGCGGTCGGCGGCCCGCTCACCGTGGTGTACGTGGCCGCCTCCGCGATCACCGCCGGCGCGGTCCTGCGGGTCACCGGCCGCGTCTTCCTGGGGCTCGGGCCGCGCCCCGAGGACGCGGAGTACGAGACCAGCGGTTCCGACGAGGAACCCGAGACGTCCGGCCTGCTGCGCCGGATCCCGGACACCATGACGACCGTGCCCGCCGTACTGCTCGCCGCCGCCCTCGCCGTCGGGGTGGCCCCCGGCTTCGGCGCCCTGGTCGCCCGCTCCGTCAACGAGGCCGGCTCGGGCGGCGCCCACGCCTCGGCACACTGGACTCTGCCCGGCGTCCTGCTGGGCGTGGCCTCCACCGTGCTGGCCGTGGCGCTGGCCGGCCTCGCCGTCACCCGTCCGAGCTGGGTGGCCGCCCCCGACTGGGCCGCCCCCCTCAGGCGCCTTCAGTCCGGGCACGTCGGCGACTACGTGGCCTGGCTGCTGGTGGGCGCGACCGTGCTGGGGGCGCTGGCCCTGCCGGGGATTCTCGGCCCCTGATCAGGTGCCGTACTCGATGTGCACCTCCTTGAAGCCGAGGGAGCGCAGCAGGCCCTGGAGCATGCCGGTGGTGTTGTGCTCGGCCCGGGCGGTCAGCCCGCTGGTGCGCGCCGCGTCACCGATGTGCCGGACGGCGAGCTGCTGCACGGCCTGCTCGCTGTTGGGGTTGTCGGAGAACAGGTCGCCGAGCCGGTCCAGCAGTCCGCGCTGCTTGGACACGGCGTAGGAGTGGTCGGGGTCCAGGGCCGGCCTGCCGAGCCGCGCGTGCGGCAGCCGGATCGTGGCGGACGTACGGTCGTCGTCGACCGTCACGTCCTTCTCGCCGACCCGGCCCAGGTCGACGTAGGCGTCCACGGTGCCCGCGCCGACGTACAGGGTGCGGGTGCCGCGGATGGCGTCGGGCAGGAACTTCGCGTCCTTGTCCAGGTCCACGACGACCTGGAAGTTGCCCGACGCGGCGTCGTAACGGCTCATGTCCTGGATGGACTTGAGGAGAGCGGGGCCGGAGCGGTCATGGGTCTCGGTGCCGAACAGGTCCTTGATGCCGGGCAGTACGGCCAGCCGGATGCCGGCGAACAGTACGGCGAGCAGCAGCACGAGCGCCGCCACGGCCTTGGCCCAGCCCGGCAGGCGCCTCACGGAAGTCGTCATCGCGACGGTCCTCCTTCCTGTTGACCGCATTCCCGTCAACAGCCGGAGCAGGCCGACCGGTCTCACAGTGAGCCGGACGCGGCCTCCGAGCGGGCCAGGGCCGCGTCCAGGCTCGGATGCGGGGGCAGCAGCCGGGCCAGACCGGTGACCCGGAACACGCGCAGCGTCAGCGGGTGCGTGCACACGAGGTGCAGCTGCCCGCCGCGCTCCAGCACCCGGACGCGCGCCCGGTACAGCAGCCGCAGCCCCGAGCAGTCGAAGAACTCCACCGGCCGCAGGTCGATCACGACGCGGACCCCGGGCCGGTCGGTGGCCCGGTCGAGGAACGGGCCGATCTCCGTCGCCGAGGCGATGTCGATCTCGCCCCGGAACTCCAGCACCGTGTGCCCGCGGTACGCGTACATGCCCAGTTGCCGGGTGAGAGGTACGGGTTCGTGTCGCACCTCGCCACCACCTCCCACCCGCGCCCCGGACGTCGTTTCCCGATCGTCAAGTTACCCTCGATGGAAGGAATTTGAGCATGTTCGATTGACATATGTCTTCGACTTTGTGGCGTGTCGGCGCGCCGCGCGCTCAGTCCGCCAGCAGCACCAGCTTGCCCGTCGTCCGCCCGGTGTCCCCCAGCTCGTGCGCCTTCGCCGCGTCGGCCAGCGGGAACGTCCCGGCGATCGTCGCCTTCAGCCGGCCGGACTCCGCCAGGTCCGCGACCGCCCGCATCCCGGCCCGGTCGGCGTCGACCAGCATCCGCACCGCCCGCACCCCGAGCCGCCCGGCCTCCTCGTGGAACTCCTCCGAGCCCACCGGCAGGATCGACACCACGACACCGCCCGGCCGCAGCACCCGCAGGGACCGCACGGAGGTCTCACCGCCCAGGGTGTCCAGGACGACGTCGACGTCCCGCACCGCCTCCGTGACATCCGTGGTGTGGTAGTCGACCGGCTCGTCCACCCCGATCTCCCGCAGGAAGTCGTGCTTGCCCGCGCTCGCCGTCCCGATCACGTACGCCCCGCGCGCCTTGGCGATCTGCACGGCCACATGGCCGACCCCGCCGGCCGCCGCGTGGATCAGCACCCGCTGCCCCGGCCGGACGTCCGCGTGCTCGGTCAGCGCCTGCCAGGCGGTCAGGGACACCAGCGGCAGCGCGCCCGCCTGCACGTGGTCGAGGGAGGCCGGCTTGTGCACCAGGGCCCGGGCCGGGACGGTGACGTACTCGGCGTGCGAGCCATGGCCGAAGGGGTAGGGCAGCATGCCGAAGACCTCGTCGCCGGGCCGGAACGCGGCCACGCCGATCCCGGTCTCCGCGACCTCGCCGGAGACGTCCCAGCCGAGGACGAACGGGGGCTCGCCCAGGAACCCGCCGGTGGCCCGGTGCTTCCAGTCGGTGGGGTTCACCCCGGCGGCCCGCACCCGGACCAGCACCTCGTTCGGCCGCGGCTTCGGCCGCTCGACCCGTACTTCCCTCAGGACCTCGGGACCGCCGAGGACGTCCTGGCTGATGGCTCGCATCGTGTTCACATCGCTCATGGTCACCCAGCCTGCCGGAGCCCGCCCGCCCGGGAAATGGCACGATTGCCAACCTTCGATAGGATCGTGCCATGCGTGGCACACCACATCCCGAACGCGTGGTCGTCCTGGCCCTCGACGGCGTCTACCCCTTCGAGCTGGGCATCCCCAGCCGCATCTTCGGCGCGGCCGACGGCCACTACGAGGTGTTCACCTGCACGGTCGACGGCGGCCCGGTGCGCACCAACGCCGACTTCACCATCGGTGTCGCCCACGGCCCCGAGATCCTGGAGACCGCCGACACGGTGGTCGTCGCCTCCATGGCGACCGCCCACATCCCCACCGAGCTGTCCCCGGAGGTCGCCGCCGCGCTCGACCGGATCCGCCCGGACGCCCGGATCGTCTCCATCTGCACGGCCGCCTTCGTCCTCGCCGAGGCCGGACTGCTCGACGGCCGCCGGGCGACCACCCACTGGCAGGTCGCCGACCACTTCCGCCGCCGCTACCCCCAGGTGGACCTCGACCCGGACGTCCTCTTCGTCGACGACGGCCGTATCCTCACCTCCGCCGGAGCGGCCTCCGGCGTCGACATCTGCCTGCACATCGTCCGCACCGACCACGGCAGCGAGCTGGCGAACGCCGTCGCCCGCCGCTGTGTCGTGCCCCCGTTCCGGGACGGCGGCCAGGCCCAGTACATCGAGCAGCCGGTCCCCGAGAGCGGCGCCGCGAGCACGGCCGCGACCCGCGCCTGGGCGCTGGAGCGCCTCGACGAGCCGCTCACCCTGGCCGACCTCGCCGGGCACGCCCGGATGAGCCTGCGCACCTTCGCCCGCCGCTTCAACGACGAGGTCGGCCTCAGCCCCGGCCGCTGGCTGATCCAGCAGCGGGTGGCCCGGGCCCGGCAGCTGCTGGAGGCCAGCGACCTGCCGGTGGACCGGATCGCCGCCGAGGTCGGCTTCGCCACCGGCGCCTCGCTGCGCCAGCACCTGCACGCGGCGATCGGGGTGTCCCCGCAGAACTACCGGAGGACCTTCCAGCAGACCCGCTGAACGTTCCGGCCGGCTCCGGCGTCCAAGGCACCCCGGAGGAGGGGCAGGCCCTCTACTTCGACATGGTCCAGCCGGAGCAGCCCGGCCACGGCTCCCGGAGAGCTTCACGGCCACCACGGGTCGGCAGATCTGGACCGACCGCGAGGGCCGGACGGCGGACTGCCGGCCGCAGTGCTCGGGCCCCGACGAGGTGTGCAGCCGGGGTACCGGCACTCGGCCGTCAGTACCGCCATCGCCACGAACCCTCTGCGCATTCCCCCCCGTTTCTCCCGTGCTCTGTGCCGTTCTTGGACACCGGATACGCCGGCGCCCACCGGGACACGGCTCGACGGTGTTCCCGTGAGGTGCCGCCCGCCGCCCCGTCACCCGGACGGCCTTGAGCGACTCCGTGCGCGGACCGGGGGCGCGCGGCCACACTGATCGGAACGATCACGCAGAGGAGGCCGTTCGCCATGACCCCGCCCCCCGCCCGCACCGCCGAACAGCGCAAGAAGGACACCCTGCACCGATTGGATCACGACGTCGACGCGTGGGTCGCCACCGCCGGCTCCCACGGCGGAGCCCCGTATCTCGTGCCGCTGTCGTTCGTGTGGGACGGCAGCTGCCTCCTGATCGCCACCGCGGCGGACAGTCTCACCGGCCGCAATCTCGTGGCCACCGGCCGGGCCCGTCTCGGCATCGGTCCCACCCGTGACGTCGTCCTGGTCGACGGCACCGTCCGCGCCGTGACGCCCGAGGACCTGCCCGAGGAGGACGCCGAGGTCTTCGCCGGGAAGACCGGCTTCGACCCGCGCCGACTGGCCGCCCGGTACCTGTACTTCCGGGTCTTCCCGGAGCGGATCCAGGCCTGGCGCGAGGAGAACGAGCTGCACGGGCGGGAGCTGATGCGCGACGGGGAGTGGCTGTCCGCCGACTGAATCCGGGGGCCCGGGATATCCGCTGGGGAGAGGACACTTCCCGGGAGGATCCATGGCACTGGTGAAAGCGGGCGTGGTCGTGCTGGACTGCGCCGAGCCCGAGAAACTCGCCGAGTTCTATCGGGAGTTGCTGGAGGGGGAGCGGACCGCCGTGTCCGCCAACCTGGTGGAGGTCCGCGGCGCCGACGGCGTCCGGCTGGCCTTCCGGCGTGACGTCAACGCGACCCCGCCCAGCTGGCCGCGTCCGGAGAACTCCCTCCAGATCCATCTCGACTTCCTCGTCGAGGACTTGGACGAGGCCGAGCGGAGGGTGGTGGGACTCGGCGGCCGCCCGATCGAGACGAGGGACGCGGCGGGCCCGTACGAGGAACGGGGCTACGCCGACCCCGCCGGCCACTCCTTCACCTTCCGCCTCCTGCCTGCCGTGGCACCCAAGCAGGGGTGACATGGAGTGTGGCGGCCGGGGCGCCGGGGCCGGGGTGGCCGGCGGTGGCGCGGCGGTGCGGGGCGGTGGTGCCGGGGCAGGGGTTGGCCCCGGCGCCGCGGCGGGGGTCGGCCGGGGCGCCGGAGCGGGGGGTCGGTCCGGTCAGTCCCGGCCGCCCTTGTCGGTGACCGGCCACATGCCCGTCGACCGGGCGATGGCCTTCGCGCCGGTGCGGTCCACGGCGCTGCGCACCACCGCGAAGATGGCGCCCTGGACCGCCGCGGCCAGCAGGATCTCGCCCCAGCCGCGGTCCGGGTCCAAGGCGTCGGGCGCGTCCTCCTCGTGCCGGATCGCCATCCACGCCTTGCGGAAGGCCATACCGGCCAGCGCGCCGCCCGCCCAGCTGAGCACGAATCCGATCGGCTGGTAGGCGAGAGGGAGCTTCTTCTTCTTGTTCTTGGCCATGTGTGACTACTTCCTCGTGAAGCGGCCCTCATGCGGGCCGTCCCTGCTCGGCCACCCGTTCGCCCGGAGCCACCGGACCCGGCGGCGTACCGTCACCGAACGGCCGGCCGCCCAGCTCCGCGCGGCGGTGAGGGCTCAGCCAGCCGCCGAGGTCCGGGCCGAGCGGCACGATGCCGGTGGGGTTGATACCGGTGTGCACCTGGTAGTAGTGCCGCTTGATGTGGTCGAAGTCCACGGTGTCGCCGAACCCCGGCGTCTGGAACAGATCCCGGGCGTACGCCCACAGCACCGGGTGCTCGGCGAGCTTCCAGCGGTTGCACTTGAAGTGGCCGTGATAGACCGCGTCGAACCGGACCAGGGTGGTGAACAGCCGGATGTCCGCTTCCGTGAGGGTGTCGCCGACCAGATACCGCTGCCCGGACAACCGCTCGCCGAGCAGTTCCAGCCGCCGGAACAGCGTCGCGCACGCCTCCTCGTACTCCTTCTGGTGCGTGGCGAACCCGGCCCGGTACACCCCGTTGTTCACGTCCTCGTAGACCTCGGCCATCACCTGGTCGATCTCGTCGCGCCGCTCGGCCGGGTACAGGTCCGGCGCGCCGGCACGGTGCAGGGCCGTCCACTCGGTGGCCAGGTCGAGGGTGATCCGCTGGTAGTCGTTGGTGACCAGCCGCCCGCTGGGGACGTCCACGATCGCGGGCACGCTCACCCCGCCCGGGTAGTCGGTCTCCCGCTTGTCGTAGGCCTCGCTGAGGAACCGGATGCCGAGCACCGGGTCCCGGCCGTCCGGGTCCAGGGTGAACCGCCAGCTGCGGTCGTCCTGGATCGGATCGGCGATCGCCATCGAGAGCGCGTCCTCCAGCCCCAGCAGCCGACGGGAGATCACCGCCCGGCTCGCCCACGGGCAGGCACGGGAGACCGCCAGCCGGTAGCGGCCCGCCTCGACCGGCCAGCCGTCCCGGCCGTCGGCGGTGATCCGGTCCTGGAAGTGGCTCCTGGACCGGCTGAAGGTCCGGTGTCCGTAGGAGCGGTTGCCGTCGTCGCCCATGTCTCCTCCTCGCCGCCCGGGTGTTCCTGGCCGACGCGTTCCCCGTTTCACGCGGCTCGCACGGTGTGAGCCGCCCGGTCGGGGGCAATCGGCGAGAGATGAGCGGGACATCCTCGGAACGGGAGCCGGCCGCACGGACGGCCGAGGGCAACGGAACAGGGCCGGCACCGGCCCCGGACGGCGCACCGCCACCGGCACGCGCACGCAGCCGTGCCGGTGGCGACCCCGGCCACGACCCCGGCGCCCGAGCCGACGCCAAGGGCGACCGGCACACGAAAGTCACCGTCCTCGTGGCGCTCGGCGCCAATCTGGTGATCGCCGTCGCCAAGGCGGCCGGTGGCGTCCTCGCGGGCTCGCCCGCGCTGCTGTCGGAGGCCGCGCACTCGGTCGCCGACAGCCTCAACGAGGTCTTCCTGCTGGCCGCTCTGCGCCGCAGCCGCCGCCCCGCCGACACCCGGCACCCCTTCGGCTACGGCAAGGAGCGCTTCTTCTGGTCCCTGCTCGCCGCCGTGGGCATCTTCGTCATGGGCGGCTGCTTCTCCTTCTTCCAGGGCGTCGAGGCCCTCAGGAGCGGCGCCGAGGAGAAGTTCAGCGGCTATGTGGCGGGCCTGATCGTGCTGGGCGTGGCCCTGGTCGCCGAGGGCGTCTCGCTGCTGCGGGCCCTGCACCAGGTGCGCCGCCAGGGCGACGGACTCGGCGCGCTGCGCGACCCGGCGCTGCGCACGGTGGTCGCCGAGGACGGCACGGCGGTGCTCGGCGTGACCCTCGCCCTGATCGGGATGGCGCTGCACATGGTGACCGGGCAGGTCGTCTGGGAGGCGTCCGCTTCGCTGGCGATCGGCGTGCTCCTGGTCTACGTCGCCTTCCGGCTCGGCCGCGACGCCCGCACCCAGCTGATCGGGGAGGCCGCCGATCCGGAACTGAGCGGCAGGATCGGCGCGCTGCTGCGGGCGCAGCCGGAGATCGACAGCGTGGAGGCGCTGTTCACCATGAAGATGGGCCTCGACTCCACGCTGGTCGCCGCACGCGTCGACCTGGTGCCGGGGCTGGACAGCGAGCGCGTCGAGGAGGTCTCCGTACGCATCAAGCGGTCCCTCGCCCAGACGTTCCCCGACGCCGACCAGATCTTCCTGGACGTCACCGACCGGCCGGCGGGCGAGGCACGAGAGAGCCCCGCCGCGACGGGGGAACGCGGCGGGGCCTGACGCACGAGTGCCCGCCCGGAAGCCGGTTCACACCTCCCCGGAACAGATTTTTCTGAAACGGAGCGGTCCCCGGCCCGAACCAGCGCGTCCGTCAGCTCTCGTCGAGCGGCTCCAGCACGAACACCGGGATCTCCCGGGACGTCTTCGTCTGGTATTCGGCGTACGGCGGGTACGCGGCCACCGCCCGCTCCCACCACTCGGCCTTCTCCGCGCCGGTGACCTCGCGCGCCCGCATGTCCCGCTTCACCGGGCCGTCCTGCAACTCGACATGCGGGTCGGACTTCACGTTGAAGTACCAGACCGGGTGCTTGGGCGCGCCGCCGAGGGAGGCGACCACCGCGTACCGGCCCTCGTGCTCCACCCGCATCAACGGCGTCTTGCGGATCTTCCCGCTCTTCGCGCCCCGGGTGGTCAGCAGGATCACCGGCAGCCCGGTGTCGAGCAGCGTCGTCCCCTTCGTCCCGCCCGAGCTCTCGTACAACTCGACCTGCTCACGTACCCACTGCGTCGGGCTGGGCTCGTACTCGCCCTCAAGAGGCATGGGATTCCGTTCCCTTCGTCGGTCCAAAAGGCTGCCTGCCACCGCGACAACACCGGTGACGCCATGAATCATCCGTACCGCGTGCCGATTCCGCCGATGGGGTGATCGCCGCCCCGGCCGCCGTCATGACCTCCGGGGTCATCGCGCCGCCCCGCCGCGCGCGGCACAGTGGTCCGCGTCCCGATCACCGACCGCCCGGGGAGGCCACCACCCATGTCCGCCGACCGCACCGCCGCGACCCGCGCCGTGGTCCAGGAACTCCTCCGCAGGATCGGCCAGGGCGATCCGGAGCGGATCGCCGAGCTGTACGCGGAGGGCTGCGACTGGCGGCTCGACTGGCCCGAGGAGGAACACGGCCGCCCCGACACGCCGTGGATCCGGCACCGCGCCACCCGCGCCGACGCCGCCGCCCACTACCGGGAACTGGCCGCGCACCACGTCCCGGGAAAGGCCGACACCGCGATCGAGCGCATCCTGGCCGACGACGAGGACGCGGTCGTGCTCGGCGTCATCCGGCAGACCGCCGCCCCGACCGGGCGCGCCTACGCCGCCCGGTTCGCCCTGCACCTCACCGTCCGGGACGGCCTGGTCGTACGGCACCACGTGTACGAGGACAGCCTCGCCGTGGCCCGCGCCTTCGCCCCGGACGAGCGCGGCGCCCGGCTGCCGTGACCAGGACCGACGAGAGCCACGCCCGGCCGCGGCCCCTGAGCGGCACGGAGCCGTGGCCGGTTTCCGCTCGTCGGACCCCGGGTACTTCGGCCAGATCACGAGGGTCACCGAAGTGGCCGAACTTGGCGTCGACCCATAGGTGCCCGGGGCATCTAATGAAGATCGGCACGACGCACTTCCTTCGTCTGCGAGGTCTTTCCATGACGGAACTGACGGACATCTCCGGCCCGGCTGCCCCGGCCGACCCCGTCGCCTTCCCCCAGGACCGCACCTGCCCCTACCATCCGCCCACCGGCTACGACCCGCTGCGCGACGGGCGACCCCTGTCCCGCGTCACCCTCTACGACGGCCGCGAGGTCTGGCTGGTCACCGGGTACTCCGCCGCCCGCGCCCTGCTCGCCGACCCCCGGCTGTCCACCGAGCGCCGCCGCCCCGGCTTCCCCGTGCCCACGCCCCGGTTCGAGGCCGGCCGCGACCGCAGAGTGGCCCTGCTCGGGGTGGACGACCCCGAGCACCACCGGCAGCGGCGGATGCTGATCCCGTCGTTCACCGTCAAACGCGCGGCGGCACTGCGCCCCTGGATCCAGCGGATCGTGGACGAACTGCTGGACGCGATGATCGCCCAGGGCCCGCCCGCCGAGCTGGTCTCCGCCTTCGCACTGCCAGTGCCGTCGATGGTGATCTGCGGGCTGCTGGGAGTGCCGTACGCCGATCACGAGTTCTTCGAGGAGCAGTCCCGCCGGCTGCTGCGCGGCCCGACCGCCGCCGACACGGTGCAGGCCCGCAACCGGCTGGAGGAGTACCTCGGCGGGCTGATCGACGCCAAGGCCAAGGAGGCCGAGCCCGGCGACGGCATCCTCGACGAGCTGGTCCACGACCGGCTCCGCGCCGGGGAGCTTGACCGCGCCGACGCCGTGTCGCTCGCCATCATCCTGCTGGTCGCCGGCCATGAGACCACCGCCAACATGATCTCCCTCGGCACCTACACCCTGCTCCAGCACCCCGGCCGGCTGGCCGAGCTGCGCGCCGACCCCGCGCTGCTGCCCGCTGTCGTGGAGGAGCTGATGCGGATGCTGTCCATCGCCGAGGGGTTGCAGCGGGTGGCGCTGGAGGACATCGAGATCGCCGGCACCACGATCCGGGCCGGCGACGGCGTGCTCTTCGCGACGTCCGTGATCAACCGCGACACCTCCGTGTACGACGACCCCGACGCCCTGGACTTCCACCGCCCCGACCGCCACCACGTGGCCTTCGGTTTCGGTATCCACCAGTGCCTGGGCCAGAACCTGGCCCGCGCGGAACTGGAGATCGCCCTGGGCAGCCTGTTCACCCGGCTGCCGGGGCTGCGGCTGGCCGCGCCGGCCGAGGACATCCCCTTCAAACCCGGCGACACGGTCCAAGGGATGCTGGAACTCCCGGTGACCTGGTAAGAGGCTCTGCTCATGCACATCGACATCGACAAGGACGTCTGTATCGGCGCCGGGCAGTGCGCGCTGGCCGCGCCGGGCGTCTTCACCCAGGACGACGACGGCTACAGCACGCTGGTGCCCGGACACGAGGACGGCGGGGGCGACCCCATGGTCCGGGCGGCGGCCCGCGCCTGCCCGGTCAGCGCGATCACCGTAGGGGGCAGCACCGGCTGACGACCACCCGGCGGTACGGCGCCCGGCCCGCCGTACCGCCGGACGATCACCCGGTGCGGCGACGGCCGTCCCAGCGCACCTCGCGGACGTACCCGGCGCTGCCCGGGGTGGACACGTCACGGTCCCGGCGGACGATGCTCAGCCGGTCGCCCCAGCGGGCGAGGGCCGCGCGCAGGCCGCCGTCGGTGTACTCGATGTCCACCACCCGGTCGTCGAACGCCTTCGCGTACACCTCGCACTCGTCGTACTGCCCGCACTCCTCCGTCACCGCGAAGTCCAGCCCGGCCCGCTCTCGCCGGCCGGCCAGCTCCGCGGTGTTCTTCTGCCCGACGGCCAGGTGCCGGGTGTGCGCGTGCCGGGACAGCAGGGCCATGAACGCGGTCGCGTCGGACGCGGTGAGCAGCCGGTGGGAGCGCGTCCAGCTGTCGTAGTTGTCGGGCTCGACGGCGTCGAAGCCCTTGTCCGCGCAGCCGTCGATCCAGCGGTTCACCCGCCGCGCCACCCGTTCACGCTTGGCCGGGGTGCCGATGTCGAGCAGGAACGCGTTGACGTAGCAGATGTTGTACAGGCCCGGCGCGGGGGAGTCCGACCGGTCGCGGCTGACGATCCGCACGCCCGCGGGCGGGGGATAGGCGCCGCCGATCTGGTAGTCGAACCCGGCGTGCCGCGGGGGCAGCCGCAGCGTGGCGCGCCCGGGCGCGCCGTCCTTCTCCCGCTCGCCGGAGGCGCAGCCGGACAGTGCCGTCACCGCGACGATCAGGGCCGCTGCCAGGGCGCCCAGGGGCGCGCGCGGTCCCCTGGCGCGGTGAACACCCGTGGGGGGCACGTCCGCTCCGTCCTGCCCACGCCGGGCGGCGCGGTACGTGTCAGGATCACATCGCCCGTACGCTTCGCTCGTCAAGTCGGCCCCGCGTCACGTCGTAGGCTCGGCCGTGACCATCGTCCCTGAGGCAGGAGCAGCAACGATGCAGTACGTGAAGCTCGGTTCCACGGGCCTGGACGTCTCTCGGATCTGTCTGGGCTGCATGACCTACGGACTGCCGGACCGCGGCACGCACGAGTGGACCCTGGACGAGGAGGCGTCCCGCCCGCTGATCCGGCAGGCGCTGGAGGCGGGCGTCAACTTCTTCGACACCGCGAACGTCTACTCCGACGGCACCAGCGAGGAGATCGTCGGCAAGGCCCTGCGGGACTTCGCCCAGCGCGACGAGATCGTGCTCGCCACCAAGGTGAACGGCCGGATGCGGCCGGGTCCCAACGGGGCCGGCCTGTCCCGCAAGGCCATCATGAGCGAGATCGACCACAGCCTGCGCCGCCTCGGCACCGACTACGTCGACCTCTACCAGATCCACCGCTACGACCACGCGACCCCCGTCGAGGAGACGATGGAGGCGCTGCACGACCTGGTGAAGGCGGGCAAGGTCCGCTACATCGGGGCGAGTTCGATGTACGCGTGGGAGTTCTCCAAGGCCCAGTACACCGCGGAGCGGCACGGCTGGACGAAGTTCGTGTCCATGCAGAACCACTACAACCTGCTCTACCGGGAGGAGGAGCGGGAGATGCTGCCGCTGTGCGCGGACCAGGGCGTCGGAGTGCTGCCGTGGAGCCCGCTCGCCCGGGGCCGGCTCACCCGCGACTGGGGCACGGTGACCGAGCGCAGCGCGAACGACGACTTCGGCGGCCGGCTGTACCTGGAGAGCGACCACGCGATCGTCGAGGCCGTCACCCGGATCGCGAGCGAGCGGGGCGTGCCCCGCGCCCAGGTGGCCCTCGCCTGGCTGCTGCACCAGGACACCGTGGCGGCACCGATCGTCGGCGCCGCCAAGCCGCGGCACATCGAGGACGCGGTGGCCGCCGTCGAACTCGAGCTGAGCGACAAGGAGATCGAGGAACTGGAGCGGCCCTACACGGCCCGGGCGATCAGCGGCCACTGACCGGTCAGTGCGGTCCGTGCGGTGCGAACTCCGTGCCGCACGGACCCCCGCCCTCGCTCTCCGGCAGCGGCACCCGCGCACCCGACATCGTCAGCGTCCGGTAGTAGGCGCCGATGCGCCGGGCCGAACGGCCCACGTAGTGGCCGATGAAGGTGCGCCGGAAGCGGTCGGCGCTGCGGTTCGGCCCCGAGCCGTGCACCAGGCTGCCGTTGAAGAACAGCACGTCACCCGGCGCCAGATCCACCGGCACCGGCGTCAGACCGGGCGGCGGCGGAACGTACTCGCGGGCGAACGACAGCCCCTCGTCGGCCGCTTCGGGGCAGAACAGGTCCATCCGGTGGGTACCCGGGACGACTTCGAGGCCGCCGTTGTCCCGGTCGACCGGTTCGCACGCCGCCCACGCGGCCACACACGTGCCCGGCTCGACCCGGAGATAGAAGTTGTCCTGGTGCAGCGCCTGTCCGCGCGCACCGGGCGGCTTGAAGTAGAACATGCTCTGCGCGGCCAGGACTTCCTCCCCGAACATCGCCTCCAGCACCGCCCGCAGCCGTGCGTCCAGCAGGAACTGCCGGGCGGCCGGGCTGACTTCGTGGGGCTGCATCACCCGTGGGTGGCGGCGCAGCGGGTCGGGGTGGTCCGGTTCCGGCGCGAAGTGGCCCGGCACCGGACCGGCCGCGTGCAGCGCCGCGAACGCCTCGCACAGCCGCGCGATCTCGTCACGGCGGAACAGGCCGGGTACGACGACGAATCCGTCCTCCTCGAAAGCGTGCCGCAGCGCCTCGGGCAGGATGGGGGTGCCGGTGGCACCAGGGTCCGTGGCTGTCATGATCCGCTCCTCGCGTCCGCTGGGAACCGGCCCCACGCTAGGCGGGTGCGTCCGACGGGAGGGATGCCTGTGCGTGCTGAGGGACTGCCCGGGACGGCTGCCGCCGGTGACCCGTCCCCGCCGGCCGGCCTCGTGGTGACCGGCCGCTACGACCAGGCACCGGGCTACGGCGTCAACCGCCCCGGCGGTTCGGCGAGTTGGCTGTTCACGTACACCACGGGCGGACACGGTCTGCTGCGGCAGGGCACCGCCCGCGCCCGGGCCGGCGCCGGGGACCTCGTGGTGCTCGCCCCCGGTGTCGGCCACCGCTACGCCGTCGCGCCCGGCGCCGGGCGGTGGCGGTTCTGGTGGGCGCACTGCCAGGCCCGGCCGGCCTGGACGCACTGGCTCGGCCCGCACGCCGTGGCCGACGGCCTGTACGCCGTCGCATCCCTGCCCGACGCTCAACGGGCCAGGATCGAGGCGGCGTTCGGCCGGATGCTGACCGACTCCCGCGCACCGGCCGAGGGTTCACCGCACCAGCGGGAGCCGGTGGCCGTGGCGCACGGCAGCCTGGCGCGCGAACTGGCGCTGTGCGCACTGGAGGAGGTCGTCCTGCTCGCCGCCGCCGGGGCCGCCCGTGCTCCGGTGGCCGACGCGGGCACCGACGCCCGGGTGCGCCGTGCCGAGGAGTTGATCGCCGCCGACCCCGGCGCCCCGCACACCGTGCGCTCGCTCGCCGCGAGCGTCGCGCTGTCCCCGTCCCGGTTCGCGCACCTGTTCACGCTGCGGACCGGCCGGTCCCCGATGCGGGCCGTGCGCGAGGCCCGGCTGCGGCACGCGGCCCGGCTGCTGGAGGTCACCGACCTGACGGTGGACCGGGTGGCGGCGGCCTCCGGATTTCCGAGCCCCTTTCACTTCAGCCGGGTGTTCCGCGCGCGGTACGGGGTGCCGCCCGGCGCCTATCGGGCGGGCGAACGGCGGTAAAGGGAGGAAATGACGGCCCTTGACGAAACGTCAACAATGAAATCTCGTGCGGGAAATCCCGAGAATCGGGGGATCGCTTGTTCCGGCGTCTGTGACTGTGTAAAAGTGCCGCCTCAGGTGGACGTTCGAGCTGCCATGACCTCGCCGTACCGATTGGTATGGACTAATTCCGGTAATGCCCTGGAGGAATTCGGCCGTGACCGAGTCAGGCCTGTCGGACGAGCAGCTGAGCGCCGAACTGAAGAAGTGGACGGGAGCGTCGCCCGCTCTCCATCCCGTCGGCGAACTCCTCGACCGGCACTGGGCGGCGGCCTTCGCCTACGCCCGGCTGTGCACCGACGGGCCCCGCGCCGCCGGCATGCTCACCACCGCCGCCTTCACCCGGCTCCTCGGCGCGTCCCTCCGGCAGTCCGGCCCGACCGCCGCCTGGCGGCCCCATGTGCTCGTCGCCGTCCGCCGGATCGCGGCCGAGTGGGACGCCGACGGCCGCCAGGAACTCCTCCACCCCGCCCTGCGCTCGGGGTACGGCACCGGCGAGCGGGCCTCCGCCCGGCTGCTGCCACCGTCCGGCCGGCGGCTGCTGTCCCGGGCGTTCCAGCGGGTGCCCGAGACCTACCGCGCCCTGCTGTGGCACACCGAGGTCGAGGCCGAACCCCTGGCCGTGCCCGCCGCGCTGCTCGGCCTGGACGAGGAGGACGCCCGCGTCGAACTCCGCCGGGCCCGCGAGCGGCTGCGCGAGGAATGCCTCCAGGCACACCGCGAACTCGCCCCCGAGGACGACTGCCAGCGCTACCTGCGCATGCTCGACGTGACCTTCCGGCGCGGCGGCACCGACATCGACCCCGACCTGCGACAGCACCTGGCCGGCTGCGCCCACTGCGCCCGGACCGCCGACCAACTCGCCCGCTTCAACGACGGCCTGGCCCTCGCACTCGCCGAGGCGGTCCTCGGCTGGGGCGCCTCCGGCTACCTGGAGTCCCGGACGGCCGACACGGACGAACCCGCGGCACCGGCCCCGGCTGCCGCCACCGTCGCGCCCGCGGACCGGGACGCCGTCCTCCCCCCGGCCGAAGCGGCCTTCGCCCCCGCCGAACCCGCCACACCGCACGAAGAACCCGCCCCCGTCCGACCGACCCCCCGCGGCCCGTCGTCCACCCACCGCGGAGGCGAAGCCTGGCCCACCGCCGCCGGGGGCGCGGATGACGTCGACTTCGGCGTGGGGAGTGGGCGTCGGTCGGCGGGTCGTGGTGCGTCGGGTGTTCGGCGGCGAGGGGGAGCACCCTCTGTTGCTGCCGGGGGCGCGGACGAGGTGGGCTCCGGTGTGGGGAGCGCCCGTCGGTCGGCGGGCCGTGCCCCGTCGTCCACCCACCGCAGAGGCGAACCCTGGACCAGCGTCGCCGGGGGCGCGGATGACGTCGACTTCGGCGTGGGGAGTGGGCGTCGGTCGGCGGGTCGTGGTGCGTCGGGTGTTCGGCGGCGAGGGGGAGCACCCTCTGTTGCTGCCGAAGGCGTCGAGGGCGTCGGACCCGTCGGGTGGGGCGCGGGGGCCGTTCGCCGCGCCGTCGGCCGGGGTGCGTCCTTCGTCCGGCGCCGAGGCGGAGCCTTCTCCGCCGTTGCCGACGGCACCGGGCGCGCCGCGTCCGCCGTGCCGGGTGCGGGGAGCGTCCGGCGTCGCACGCGTGCGAACCGGGGCGTCGTCGGAGGTACGGAAGGCGGCGGGCCCGGACCCGCCTCCCGCCGTTCCGTCCAGCGCGCCGCCCGGCGGGCCCGGCGCCGGCACCTCGCGCTGGCCGTCGTCACCGTCAGCGGACTGGTCGTCCTGCCCCTGGCACTGTGGTCGGCGCTCGGCTCCGACGACGGCCCGGCGTCCGGTGCCGCCGGGACGCCCTCCCGCACGCCGGGCGGGGACGCCGCCTCCCCGGGACCCTCCTGGGCCGGGCGGAACGCCCCGGGCCAGGGCGGGGCCCTGCACGGCAGGCTGCGCAACCTCGCCTCCGGCCTGTGCGTCGGCGTCGTCGGCGGCAAGGCCGTCCAGGGCGCCGAGACGGAACTCGCCGACTGCTCCGCCGCCCCGGCCCAGCAGTGGACGTACGAGACCGACGGTCTGCTGCGCAGCGCCGCCGCCCCCGACCTCTGCCTGGACTCCCGCCTCGGCTACTCCGTGCGCCTCGCCCCCTGCACGGCCACCGGCAAGGCCGCTCGCGACCTCCGCTACGACTTCACCCTCCAGGGCGTCCTGGTACCGCGCTCCGACCAGGAACTGGCCCTCACCCCGGCCGCCACCGACGGTTCCGGAGCGCTCGTGGTGAAGACCCGCGCCGCGGGCACCGCCCAGCGCTGGGCCGTCGACACCGCTCATCCGGACCTGCGGATGGAGAACGTCGACTGGGACAGCGACAGCACTCCCGCGCAGGCCCCACGACGGTGACGAAAGGCGGCCCCGCACCCCCGCCGACCGTCACCCTCGGCCCGTGCCCGGCGTAGCCCGAGCGGTCACGGGTGGTGGTGCGGTGGCGGTGGCGGGATCGTGTCCAGGTGCGGGGCCGGTTCCGGCCAGACCAGCAGGACCGGGCAGGGTGCGTGGTCGACGGCGAAGCGGACGGCGGGGCCGAGGCTCTTCGGGCCGAGCCGGGAACGGTCCCCGTCCCGCGCCAGCACCAGCAGACCGGCACCCTCGGCGGCGGCCACCACCTCCCGCTCGACCCGGCCCGACCGCTCCTCGCGCGCACAGGGCCGGCCCAGCCGTTCGGCCGCCGCGTCGAGCAGAGCGGTCGCCGACGTGTCGCCGAGCGCTTCGAGACGGTCACCCGGATCGTGACCCCGCCGCCCCAGCAGCCCGGCGAACGCCCCGTGCGCCACCGCCGGCAGGTCGGGCCCGGTCACATGGAGCAGCACCACCTCGGCGTCGTCCGGCGCGTGGGCGCGCACCGCGTCCACGCAGGCGGGCCAGGTGCCCTCCACGAGCCAGGCGATCACGCGCATCCCTCGGCCTCCCTCGTTCACGCGTACCCGTCAGAGAATCCGCAGCGACCCCCACAGTGCCACCACCGCGACGGCGAGGGAGGAGGGCACGGCGAGCAGCCCGAGCCGGGTGAACTCCCCGAGGTCCACGTCGTGCTCGTGCTGGTGCACGATCCGCCGCCACAGCAGCGTGGCCAGCGACCCGGCGTAGGTGAGGTTCGGCCCGATGTTCACGCCGAGCAGCACGGCCAGGACCGCGCCCGGCCCGGCGGGTGCCGCCAGCGGCAGCAGGACCAGTACCGCGGGCAGGTTGTTGATCAGGTTGGCCAGCAGGGCGGCCAGCGCGGCGATCCCGAGCAGCGCGGGCAGCCCGGTGCCGTCCGGCAGCACATGCCCGAGCACGTCCGCGAGCCCGTTGTCGACCACCGCCCGCACCACGATGCCCAGCGCCAGCACGAACGCGAGGAAGGCCGGGGCCGCCGCACGTACGACGGTCAGCGGGCTCGCCTTCCGGCGGACCAGCGCCCGCCCGGCCAGCACCAGCGCGCCCGCCGCGGCCACCCAGGCGGGCTCCACGCCGAACGCCGACGCCACCACGAACCCGGCCAGCGTGCAGCCCACGGTCACCAGCGCGAACAGCGGCAGTTCGGGCACCTCACCGGTGTCCCGGCCCGCCGGGGCCGCCGCCGCGAGGTCCCGGGCGAAGAACCGCCGGAACACCAGGTACTCGACGCCGATCGCGGCCAGCCACGGCAGCGCCATCAGCGCCGCGAACCGGGTGAAGCTCAGCCCGCTCGCCGCGAAGGCCAGCAGGTTCGTCAGGTTGGACACCGGCAGCAGCAGCGACGCCGTGTTCGACAGATGCGTACAGGCGTAGACGTGGGGTTTGGGCCGTACGCCCGTCCGCGCGGCCGTGGCGAAGACCACCGGGGTGAGCAGCACGATCGTCGCGTCCAGGCTGAGGACGGCGGTGATGGCCGACGCCAGCGCGAACACCGCCGTCAGCAGCCGCACCGGACGGCCCGCCGCCCACCGGGCCGTCCACGCCCCGCACGCCTGGAACAGCCCGTCCACGTCACAGAAGTGGGCGAGCACCAGCACCGCCGCGAGGAACCCGACCACCGGGCCGAGCCGCTCCGCCTCGGCCCGGGCGTGGTCGAGCGAGATCGCGCCGGCCGCGACGGCGATGCCGGCGGCGGGCACGGCCATGACCGCCTCCGGCCATCCGAAGGGCCGTACGACGGCCCACGCCAGCACGGCGACCAGCAGAACGGCGGACAGCGCCTCGGCGAGCGGGGTGTTCAGGGCGGGTCCTTCCAGGGGCGATCAGAGGGGGCCCACCCATGAAAACAGACGATCCTGGACGGGTTACGACGCCCCGGCGCCCGCCGCGCCCAGGAACTCCGCCCAGCCCCCCGCCGGGGACTGCCCCGGCACCAGCGCGCGAAGCTTGCGCAGCACCGCCGGGTCCTGCGCCTCCAGCCAGGCCACCAGCTGCTTGAAGGACACGAACCGCACGTCGTCGTAGGCGGCCATCTTCCCGATCGCCTCCTCGACGGCGTCCATGTAGATGCCGCCGTTCCAGCGTTCGAAGTGGTTGCCGATGAAGAAGGGCGCGCGGTTGCTCTCGTAGGCCCGCCGGAAACCGGCCAGGTAGGTGTCGCGGGCCTGGACGCGCCAGGTGTCGTACTGCGCGCGGTCGCCCAGGGGGTTGCCGCCGGACTGGTTGAACATCATGTTGTAGTCCATCGAGAGCACCTGGAACGAGTGCCCGGCGAACGGTATGGACTGCAAGGGGAAGTCCCAGAGTCTGCCGCCCTGCACCTTGCCCGGCCAGACCTGGAGGCCGCCGGGGGAGCTGGCGTCGTACTTCCAGCCGAGCGCGGCGGCGGTGGGCAGCAGACTGGCCTGTCCCTCCAGACAGGGGGTACGGCCGCCGATCAGCTCCTTGCGGTAGTCGAAGGGGAGCGGGTCGAGGTCGGTGAAGCCCGTGTTGGTCTTCCACTTCGTCACGAAGTCCATCGCCTGGTCGATCTCGCTGCGCCACTCGGCCGGGGACCACCGGCGTACGCCGGTCTCGCCGCAGAAGTGCCCGTTGAAGTGGGTGCCGATCTCGTGGCCCTCCAGCCAGGCCGCGCGCACCTGCTGGAGCGTGGCGTGGATGTGCCGGTCGGCGAGATAGCCGATCGCGGAGGCGCCGACCGGGTGCTGCGGCGGCCGGTACAGGTCCTTCTTGGACTCGGGCAGGGTGTAGATGCCGCTGAGGAAGAACGTCATCCTGGCGCCGTGGTCGGCGGCCACCTTGCGGAACCGGGAGAACAGCTGGTTGCTCAGCTCGCCGGCGCCGTCCCAGGAGAACACCACGAACTGCGGGGGCCGTTGACCCGGCCGCAGCCGGTCCGGCTTCGGCTGGTGCGGCTGGGCGCCGGTGTCGGCGGTGGAGCCGTCGCCGATCGGCTTCACCGGCCGGGCCTGCGCGGTGCCCTTCCCGTCCGCCGGGTCCGGCCCGCCGATCCTGAGGCCGGTGCCGGAGGAGCAGGCGGCCAGTGTCCCGAGGGCGCCCGCCGCCGCTCCGGCCGTCAGCACCCGCCTGCGTGAGATCCCGCTCATCTTCTCCCCGATTCCCTGGTCATGGCCCCTGGAGGGCCACCTCGCCGTGTGGTCGACCGGGTTCGATGACGGCAGGGCGGGAAAAGATCGCGGCCGGCGGCGGCTGTTGCCGTCCTGTGACAGTTGCGGCGCCGACAGGACGAACCGCCGCCTCAGCCGGTCATGACGAACGGGGCTTTCCCGGCGCCGACATGACGAACCCCGCTGCCTCGGGGGTGACAGCGGGGTTCGCGCGGAGGAGGCGCAGGGTCAGGAGGGCCCGGTGCCGGGGCTGAACACCGTCAGGCGGACCGACGAGGAGTTGCCGGACACTGGCACCGGCCCGCCCTTCCAGACGGCCTTCAACTGGTCCCGCTCGTCCGGCGGGGTGACCAGCAGCGCGGCCGGCGTGGCCGTCTTCGCCCCGCTGATCCCCGGGTTGGAGAACGTCAGCCCCGCCCAGGCGCTCTGCCCGGGCTTGAGCGTGACGGTCGCCGGGGTGCCCGGGGACCGCTTCGGGTCCGGGCCCAGCTGACCGCCGTCGGCGCCCACGAAGGCCGCGCCCGGATAGCCGTGCAGGGTGCAGGTCCGGGAGGAGGTGTTGGTGAGGACCACGGGGAAGTTCTCCTGGCCGGCGCCCGGGTCGTTGCGGCCCACGGAGGCGCGCAGCTCGGAGGTGTGGCAGCGGGTGCTCGCCGCGGCCGGGGTCGTCGTGGCCTTACCGCCGCCCGAGGACGCCGTCGCCCTGGGCGCGGCCGGCGAGCCGGTGCCGGTGGCGGAGGACTCCGTGGCGGACGACGCCGGGCTGTTCGTGCCGTCCGTCGCGGGTGCGGCCGTACCGGAGACGGTGGCCGGGGCGTCGCTGTGGACGCTCGTGCCGTTGCCGCAGGCGGTCAGCAGGCCCAGCACGGCGGCGGTGCCCACGAGCAGGGCCCCGTGCCGCGCGGACCGGGGGGCGGACCGGGGGGTGTACACCATGTCGCTCAACACTCCTGGAGGTCACGGCACACGACGGGAACGCGTGCCTACGGCGCCGGGTGCGCCGTCCTCTCCGTCCGATGCACGGACCGCCGGAAAAGTTCGGGACGCGCCGGGTTCTGTCGGATTCTTTTCCCCGCCCCGCCCCTCGGCAGGCGCCGTTCAGGTCACCGTCAGCGAACGGAGTACGCCGTCGGTCGCGTCGCCGTCGCCCCGCTCGCGCACCTGCACATACACCTGGGGCCGCGCGGCCCCGTCCGCCGGGACCAGCGCGGACTCGGTGACCGAGCCGCCGTCCGGGCAGCCGCTCCAGACCCGGACCAGCCCGTGCCAGTCGGCGTCCGTGAAGCGGTGGGCGCCCGCGTAGCGGCAGCCGGGGTGCGCGAGCGCCTTCACCTTCGCGGTGACGTCGCCGCGCTCGCCGACTCCGGCGAACACCCCGTCCACGGCGGCCTTCAGATCGGACCAGCGGGACAGGTCGTCGGCCACCACGAGACCCGGTTCGTGTCCCGCCGTCAGCCCGAGCGCCTTCGGGTCCCAGCCGGAGTCGCGCAGCTCACGGCCCCACCCGGCGGGCACCCGGAGGCTCACCCGCCCGGTGGCGTCCGCGACCCGCACCCCGTCGTCCGTGCCGCCGTCCCGGTGGAGCGCCACGCTCACCGTGACCGCGGCGGCGGTGGCGGCGAGGACCGCGGCGACCGCCAGCGTCACGGTGTTGAGCCTGCCGCGCACCCGGTCCAGGCGCCGGGCGGGCCGCACCGACGGACCCGCGGCCAGCCGGTCCAGCTCGTGGGCGAACGCCAGGGCGCCCGGCCAGCGCCGCGCCCGGTCCGGCTCCAGCGCGCGCAGCAGCGCCCGCTCGACGTCCTCGCCGAGTTCCGGCCGCAGCCGCCGGGGCGGTATCACCTTCCCCGGCGGGCCCGGCACGGTCCCGGTGAGCAGTTCGTAGCCGACCGCGCCCAGGCTGTAGACGTCCGCCCGCTCGTCGATGCCCTCGCCGGGCTCGGCCTGCTCCGGCGGCTGATAGCCCGCCGAACCCGCCGCCAGCGTCAGCACCGAGGCCTGCGCGAGGCTCTTGGCCAGCCCCAGGTCGGCCAGCAGCACCCGCCGGGTGCCGTCCGGCGCTGTGTGCAGCAGCACGTTGGTCGGCTTGATGTCGCGGTGCACGATGCCCGCCTCGTGCAGGGCGGCGGCGCCGCGCGCGGCCTCGGCGGTCAGCGCGAGCGCCTCGCGCACCGGCAGCGGGCCGCCCGCCGGCAGATCGGCGAGGGTCCCGCCGGCGGCGTACTCCATCACGAAGTACGGCCTGCCGTCCGGGAGTTCCCCGATGTCGTAGACCTGCACCACCCGGCTGGACCCGGCCCGGCGCAGCAGCCGCGCCTCGGACAGGAAGCGCTCCCTGACGTCGAGCCGGTGCGCCCAGTTCTCGGCGAGGACCTTCACCGCCACCGGGGCCTGGAGCTCGGGGTCGTGCGCGAGCCACACCGTGGCGAAGGCGCCGCTGCCCAGCGGCCGTTCGAGGCGGTGGCGGCCGATCCGCTCCAGGGGGTGCATACGACTATCATGCCTGGCCTGAGATCGACTTGGAGGGGAGCCCGTCCGTGCAGGACCAGGCGCCGATGGAAGACCTCGCCCGGCGCGCCGCCGCCGGCGACACCGGGGCCCTGGACCGGCTGCTGACCGAGATCCGGCCCGAGGTCGTGCGCCGCTGCGCGCGCTTCCTGCCGTGCCGGGAGGACGCCGAGGAGGCCGCCCAGGACGTGCTGCTCCAGGTCGCCCGGCACATCACCGGATTCCAGGGGCGCAGCCGCTTCGGCACCTGGCTGTACACCGTCGTCGCCAACTGCTGCCGGCAGAAGTACCGCGAGCTGAAGCGGCGGGCCGCCGAACAGCCCGCGGCCATCGAGCCCGCGCAGGCCGTCGACCCGCGCACCACCAGTGTCATCGCCGGCTCCCGGGTGGATCTGCTGGAGGCCCTGGACCGGCTGGAGCGGGAGCATCCGCATCTGGTCGCGCCGCTGGTCTACCGGGACATCTGCCAGCTGGACTACGCCGAGGCCGCCGAGCGCGCCGGCATCCCGCTCGGCACCCTCAAGTCCCGCCTGCACGAGGCCCGCAAGCAGGTACGGCCCTGGCTGACGGCCTCCTGACGCGCTGTCCCTGGCCTACTCGTCCTCCTCGTACAGCGGCAGCTCCGCCCAGATCGTCTTGCCCTCCGGGGTGTGCCGGCTGCCCCAGCGCCGGGTGAGCTGGGCGACCAGCAGCAGGCCCCGGCCGCCCTCGTCGAAGGTCTTGGCCCGGCGCAGATGCGGGGCGGTGTGGTTGGTGTCGGAGACCTCGCAGATCAAAGTGGTCGCGTCGTGGATCAGCCGGAGCCGGATCGGCCGCGCCCCGTACCGGATGGCGTTGGTGACCAGCTCGCTGACCACCAGCTCCGCCGCGAACGTCGCCTCGCTCAGCGACCAGGTGTCCAGCTGGTCCACGACCTGCTTGCGGATCGGCGCGACCAGCGCCGGGTCGGCGGGGATGTCCCAGGTCGCCACCTGCGAGGCGGGCAGGCCCCGGGTGCGGGCGAGGAGCAGCGCCACGTCGTCCGGTGGGGCGCCGCCCGGGAGCAGGGCGTGCAGGACGCGGTCGCACGCCTCGTCCAGGGAGTCCGTGTCCTGCCCCAGCGCCCGGTACAGCAGCTCACGGCTGGCGTCCACGTCCCGTTCCCGGGACTGCACCAGGCCGTCCGTGTAGAGGGCGAGGAGTGTGCCCTCGGGCAGGTCGACCTCGGTGGACTCGAACGGCAGCCCGCCGAGGCCCAGCGGGGGACCGGCGGGCAGGTCCAGCAACTGCGGCCGGCCGCCCGGCCGCAGCACCACGGGCGGCGGATGCCCGGCCCGGGCCAGCGCGCAGCGGCGGGAGACCGGGTCGTAGACGGCGTACAGGCAGGTCGCGCCGACCTCGCCGGGGCTGCCGTCGCCGCCGGCGTCCTCCGACAGCCGCAGCACCAGGTCGTCCAGGTGCGTGAGCAGCTCGTCCGGGGCCAGGTCGATGTCGGCGAGGGTACGCACGGCGGTACGCAGCCGGCCCATGGTCGCCGAGGCCTGGATGCCGTGCCCGACGACGTCCCCGACGACCATCGCGACCCGCATCCCGGACAGCGGGATCACATCGAACCAGTCCCCGCCCACGCCGGCGCGCGCGGCCGGCAGATAGCGCGAGGAGGCGTCCAGCGCGGCCGTGAGCGGCAGTGAGCGGGGCAGCAGGCTGCGCTGGAGCGCGAGCGCCGTCTCCCGCTCGCGCGAGTAGCGGCGGGCGTTGTCGATGCAGACGGCGGCCCGCGTGGTGATCTCCTCGGCCAGCAGCACGTCGTCCGCGGTGAAGGGGTCCTGGCGGCGGTGCCGGGTGAGCACCGCGACCCCGAGGGTGAGTCCGCGTGCCTGGATCGGCACCGACATCGAGGAGTGGACGCCGAACCGCCGCACCCGCTCACCGCGCTCCGGATGCCAGGTCAGCCACTCGTTCAGGTCGCCGGCGGCCACCGAGGTGGCGATCGCGCGGCCCGCGGTCATCGCGTCGGCCTGCGGGGAGGGGACCGGGTACTCCTCCGCCGTCCCGGGCCGGATCACCGCCTCCGGTACGCCGGGGAGCACCGACTGGTGGGCGGCGCGGCGCAGCCGCACCGGCGCGGTGACGCGGGCCGGGGGCTCACCGCCGTACTCCTGCGGGTCCAGCAGGTCGATGGTGACGAAGTCGGCGAGCGCGGGCACGCACACGTCGGCCAGCTCCTGAGCGGTACGGGTGACGTCGAGCGTGGTCCCGATGCGCACGCTGGCCTCGTTGACCAGTTGCAGCCGCTGCCGGGCCCGGTGGTTGTCGGTGATGTCGTGCGCGGCCAGGCACACGCCCCGGACCTGGCCGGCCGGGTCCCGGACCGGCGCCATGCGGGCGAGCCAGGCGTGGGCCCGGTCCTCGCCGCCGGCGTGCATGAAGGTCTGCACGTCCTGGGGCCGGCCCGAGGTCAGCACCCGGAGCATGCTCTCCTCCAGCTCCTCGCTCTGCGGTCTGCCGCCGATCTCCGTGAGCCGGAGCCCCCGCAGCCGCTCCGCGGGCAGTCCGACGACGTCGGCCATCGCCTCGTTCATCCGGCGCAGCCGCAGCCGGTCGTCGTACACGGCGACCGCGCACGGCGACTGGAGCAGGCCCGCCTCGGTGAGCGGGTCGTCCCCGGCGGGCGGATCGGTGCCGGTGAGCGGGGTGACCAGGAGCCAGTCACCCGGGTGCTCGTCGTGCGGCGGGCGGCGGTGGGCGAGCAGCCACACGCGGACGGTACGGCCGTCCCGGTGGCGCAATCCGACCGTTCCCGCCCAGCGGAGGCCCGGGGGCGGCGCCGGGGTGCCGGCGTCTGCCAGCAGCTCGGCTGCGGGGCGGCCCACGACGGCGGCGGCCGGGTGGCCGAGCAGGCGGCGGGCGCCCTCGTTCCACTCCACCAGCGTTCCGTCGTCACCGATGACAGCCCGGGCCGTCGCCGCATCGTCGAACGGATAGACCCGGCTCATCGTCGCCGCTCCCAAGCGCACACTCACAGTGAACAGGTGGCACCACTCGTGTTCCAGCCTAGTGCTTCACGTCCGCCCGTGAGCGCCGTTCCGGGGCGACCCGGCCGACCCGTCGAACACGGTCGAGGGCACGGTCAAGGGGGAAATCCGGCCGATATGCCGCTGGCGGTAGGCGCAAGGTTCCGGACCCTTGACGATCGTGTGTGGCAGGGCGTCAGAATCTGTTTGGTCACGATCAGTTGTGAGTACTTCTGGGCCCTGATGAGGGAGAGCCGCCCATGACGGTCACGCGCAGATCGGTTCTGGTCGCAGCCACGGCAGCGCCCGCGGCCGGGACGCTCCTGAGCATTTCCGCGGCTCCGGCCGCCCTCGCCGCCGACGCGCCCGACGCCGGGGGACGCCACACCGTGCCGCTCCGGGACGGCTGGCGCTTCGCCCTGGCCGACCCGGGCGGCATCACCGACCCCACCGGCGCCTACGCGCGGGCCGCCGAGCCGGGCTACGACGACTCGGCCTGGCGCGAGGTCGCCGTCCCCCACGACTGGAGCATCGAGCAGACCCCCACGACCGAGCACGGCACCACCAGCGGCACCGGCTTCTTCCCGGGCGGCCTCGGCTGGTACCGGCTCGCCTTCACGATCCCGCGCGCCTGTGCCGGCAAGCGGATCTCGGTGGAGTTCGACGGCGTCTACATGGACGCCCACCTCTACTGCAACGGCACCGAGGTGGGCCGCCACCCCTACGGCTACACCGGCTTCGCCCTCGACCTCACCGACCTCGTCCACACCGACGGCACCACCGCGAACGTGCTCGCCGTCAAGGTCCAGAACCAACTGCCCAGCAGCCGCTGGTACTCCGGCAGCGGCATCTACGGCGAGGCCCGCCTGGTGATCACCGAGCCGGTGCACGTGGCCCGCTGGGGCACGTACGTCACCACCCCGGAGATCTCCGCGGACCGGGCACTGGTCCGGGTGCGGACCACCGTGCGGAACGCGTTCGGCACCGCCGCGGACGTGGAGATCCGCTCCCGGATCGTCGCACCCGACGGCCGGACCGTCGCCCGTACGGCCACCACGGCCGCCGTCACGGACGAGGCCGCCGAGACCCACGAACTGACCGTCCCGAAGCCCCTCCTGTGGGACTTCGCGACCCCCGAGCACCGCTACACCCTGCACACCGAGCTGCGCGTCGCGGGCCGCACCACCGACACCTACCGGACGCCCTTCGGCATCCGCACCTTCCGCTTCGACCCCGACGAGGGCTTCTCCCTCAACGGCGCGTACACCAAGATCAAGGGCGTCGACCTCCACCACGACCAGGGCGCCCTCGGCGCGGCCATCAGCATCGACGCCGTGCGCCGGCAGATGCGGATCATGAAGTCCATGGGCGTCAACGCCTTCCGCACCTCCCACAACCCGCCCTCACCGCAGATGATCCAGGTCTGCGAGGAACTGGGCATCGTGATGATGGTGGAGGCCTTCGACTGCTGGCGCACCGGCAAGACGAAGTACGACTACGGACGGTTCTTCGACGAGTGGTGCGAGCGGGACGCCACCGAGATGGTCCTGGCCGCCCGCAACTCGCCCGCCGTGGTGCTGTGGTCCATCGGCAACGAGATCCCCGACTCCACCTCCACCGCCGGACTCGCCATGGCGGACCGGATCATCGGCGCCGTCAGGGCCGCCGACGACACCCGGCCGCTCGTCATCGGCTCCGACAAGTACCGGCGCGTACCCGCCAAGGGCTCGGCGGCCGACCTGATGCTCGCCAAGCTGGACGGCCTCGGCCTCAACTACAACACGGCCAAGTCGGTGGACGCCCTGCACGCGGCCTACCCGCACCTGTTCCTCTTCGAGTCCGAGTCCTCCTCGGAGACCTCCACCCGGGGCACCTACCAGGAGCCGGAGCACCTGAACACGGGTGAGAACCACACGCCCGGCAAGCGGGAGGTCTCCTCGTACGACAACAACCTCGCCTCCTGGACGATGAGCGGCGAGTACGGGCACAAGAAGGACCGGGACCGGAAGTGGTTCACGGGCCAGTTCCTGTGGTCCGGCATCGACTACATCGGCGAACCGACGCCGTACGACGTCTTCCCGGTCAAGGCGTCCTTCTTCGGCGCCGTCGACACCGCCGGCTTCCCCAAGGACATGTACCACCTCTTCAGGAGCCAGTGGACGACCGAGCCGATGGTCCATCTGCTGCCGATGACCTGGAACCACGAGGAGGGCGACACCGTCGAGGTGTGGGCGTACGCCAACGTGCCCACCGTCGAGCTGTTCCTCGACGGACAGTCCCTGGGGGTGCGGGAGTTCGACGTCAAGCGGACCACCGACGGCCGCACCTATCTGGAGACCACCGAGCCCACCGGCGACGACAAGACCTTCACCGACGGCCCCTATCCGGGCAGTTACACCAGCCCCAACGGCAGCGCGGGCAAACTGCACCTGACCTGGAAGGTGCCGTACCGGCCGGGCGAGCTGAAGGCGGTGGCCCGGCGGGACGGCAAGGTCGTCGCCACCGACGTGCTGCGCACGGCCGGCGCCCCGCACGCCGTACGGCTCACCGCCGACCGGAAGTCCCTCGCCGCCGACGGCCGTTCGCTCGCCTTCGTCACCGCCGAGATCGTCGACGCGCACGGCGTGGTCGTGCCCGACGCGGACCACCTCATCGCCTTCGACGTCACCGGCGGCTCCCTGGCCGGTGTCGACAACGGCCGCGAGGAGAGCGCCGAGCGCTACCAGGCGAGCACTCGCACCGCCTTCCACGGCAAGGCCCTCGCCATCGTCCGCTCCGGCACCAGGCCCGGCACCCTGAAGGTCACCGCCCGGGTGGACGGCCTGCGCACGGGCACGGCCCACCTGCACACCACCCCGGCCCGCTCGGCCGCGACCACCGAACCCGCCGCCTTCCGGCCCGACCACCCGGCGCCGCCCGACCACCCGTACGCGGACGCCAGTTAC
Source organism: Streptomyces sp. NPDC029138 (assembly GCF_055564375.1). Taxonomy (NCBI): domain Bacteria; kingdom Bacillati; phylum Actinomycetota; class Actinomycetes; order Kitasatosporales; family Streptomycetaceae; genus Streptomyces; species Streptomyces sp. NPDC029138. The sequence goes on along the minus strand of NZ_JBVHWM010000022.1, from coordinate 9,434 downwards.
TCCGGCCGCCCGGACACCCTGCCCGCCGCGATGCTGGACGGCGACCCGGCCACCGGCTGGTCCAACGCCTTCGTCAAGTCGGCCACCGCGCTGCTGCCCGCGTTCAGCGGGGCCCGGGCGAAGGACTGGGTCTCGGTCGACTTCGGGCGCACCCGGACCCTCGACCGGGTGGCGGCCTCCTTCACCGTCGACGCGGGCCACACCCTGCCCGCGCGGGCCGAGGTGGCGGTGTGGGACGGGCACGCCTGGGTCCCGGTGACCGGGGCGAGGGTGGAGTGGGCCACCGCCTCCGACAGCCCGACGGTCATCACCTTCGACCCGGTACGCGGCTCCCGGCTGCGGCTGACGCTCACCAGCGCGTACCCGGGGCAGGCGAAGGGGGCGGTGCGGATCAGCAGGCTGGACGTCTGACGGGCCGGCGTGCCTGTCCGCATCCGCGCCGCCGGACCGCGGGTGCGTGTGCGGGCGGGGGGCCGTGGAGGCGGGCGCGGGTGTGCGGTCGCGGGGGCGGGGCCGTGGTGGCAGGCGCGCGTGTGCGGTCGCGGGGGCGTGGCGGTCGGTGGCGCAGCCTCGCCCCCCGGGGGGAGTCGCGGTGCCGTCGGGATCAGGTGGCGTCGTGGAAGACCAGGCCCAGGGTGCGCCGCCGCCCCGACCGGACCGTGCTCACCCCGTGCCGCATCGCCCCGGCCGACCAGCCGCGGCGGGTGCGCACGGGGCGGTGGCGGCGGGGCGCGGGTGTGCGGTCGCGGGGGTGTGGCGGTCGGTGGCGCAGTTCCGCGCCCCCCGGGGGGAGTCGCGGTGCCGTCGGGATCAGGTGGCGTCGTGGAAGACCAGGCCCAGGGTGCGCCGCCGCCCCGACCGGACCGTGCTCACCCCGTGCCGCATCGCCCCGGCCGACCAGCCGCGGCGGGTGCGCACGGGGCGGTCACGGGTGGTGAACACCAGTCCGTGGCCCTGCCGCAGGACGCTCGCCGTACCCCGGGACTGGGCGCGCGGGCGCTGTTCGACCATGAGGAACTCGCCGCCGGTGTAGTCGGTGCCGTACGCGTCCAGCGCGATCACCACCTGGAGCGGGAAGACCAGCTCGCCGAACACGTCCCGGTGCAGCGCGTTCCAGTCGCCCGGCCCGTAGCGGAGCAGGATCTGCGCCGACCGGTCCTGGCCTGCCGCGTGACAGTGCGCCAGCCACGCGTCGAGCGAGTCGGGCCAGGGGGCCGGGCGGTCCAGCCGGGCCGCCCAGTCCCGGGCGACCGGCAGCAGGCGCGGATAGAGCGCGGCCCGCAGCGCGGCGACCGGGGCGGGCAGGTCGTGCGTGAAGTAGCGGTACCCGCCGGAGCCGAACCGGTGCCGGCCCAGGTCGACCGTGGTCCGGAACAGTCCCGGCTCGTCGTACAGGGCGGCCAGGTCCGCGCACTCGGCGGGCGTCAGCAGCGGACCGGTGGGCGCGCTGCCGTGCTCGTCCAGCTCGGCGGCGAGCGCTTCCCAGTCGGTGCGTTCCGCCCGGCGGCGGGCCTCGGCCCGGGTGAGCGTCATGCGTCCTCCCCTCACAGCAGCGTCGGCCGCAGCGCGCCCTCGTGCGCGAGCAGCCACCGCTTGTGCTCGACCCCGCCCGCGTACCCGCGCGGTGAGCCGTCCGCGCCGATCACCCGGTGGCACGGGCGGACCAGCAGGAGGGGATTGGCGCCGAGGGCCCGGCCCAGCGCGCGCCATGCGGACCGGGGCACGCCGAGCCGGGCGCCAAGCTCGCCGTACGTGGTCGTCGTGCCGTACGGGATGTCGTCCAGGGCCTGCCACACGGCCCGCTGGAAGGGGCTGCCGGCGGGGGAGAGCGGCAGGTCGAAGCGGGTCCGGCGGCCCGCGACGTACGCGTCCAGCTGCCGGTGCGCCTCGGCGAACGGCCGGTCGTCGCGGTCCTCCGGCCGGACCGCGGGGGCGCCGCGCTGCCCGGGCAGGGAGAGCGAGGCCAGGGTGAGGCGGCCGGCCGGGGACACGGAGCCGGTCAGCAGCAGGTCGCCCAGCGGGCTCGGGTGCACGGTGTGCACGGTGTGCGTCTCCATCGGTGCTCCTACGTGTTTCCTCGGTGTTCCTTCGGCTGCTTCCGCGCTGTCGAGTCTGCTGCGCCGCCGGCCGTCCCACCGGCGGGAATCGGACATGGCCCTCAACCCTGGCTGGTACCGCACCATGTGCCTGCTGACCTGGGGGTATTTACGCGTGAGTACCCGAGCGGTACCGTGAGAGGCATGCCAGCTCTCAACGTGGAGTTCAGCGAACGGGAACTAGAGGACCTGCGGCAGATCGCCAAGGAGCGCGGTACGTCGATGAAGGCCCTCGTGCGCGAGGCCGCCGCCGCCGACATCGCCCGCCACCGGGCCCTCCAGGAAGGCGCCGAGGCCTTCCGCCGCTTCTTCGCCGGCCATGCCGAGGAGTTCGCGGCGGCCTTCCCCGACGACGAGCGCCCCGCCAAGGGCGAGGCCGCCTGAGCGATGCCCTCCGTCATCCATATCGACGTCCCGTGGCTGCTCCAGCGGCACGAGGAGGTCCTGCCCGACCAGCCCGCCGTGGACGACTTCTCCGCGCTGGTCGCCGCCGTCGCCCGGCACCGGGTGGACCCGCCCCGGCTCGGCGTGGACTCCGACGCGGCGTGGCGCGCCGCCGCGCTGCTGCACACCCTCGCCGTGCTCAAGCCGCTGCCCGCGGCCAACGCCCGCTTCGCCTGCGCGACGGCCGTGGCCTACATGTTCGTCAGCGGCGTCGGCATCGACCCGCCCTACGGCGCCCTCGTCGACCTGGCCCGCGACCTGATCTCCGGCAAGACCGACGTGTACGGCGCCGCCGACCGGCTCCGCTCCTGGCAGATCTGACGCGGCAGGGGCCGGCCGCGCCTCCGGCCGGCGGGGGGAAGCCGCCGGGAGCCGCCGGCCGGGGACGGGCCTTTCGAGGTGGACCGGCACCCAGTCCACTACCGGGCCGCGCGCTCCGGGAGCGTGCGCGTCAGGTGGACGCGTGCGCACGCTTCACACGGGGCGCATGAGAAATCCGGCCGCCTGCGCGACAATCCCCTGGCCGGGGCCGTGTTTCTGACTTTCTGTCAAACCGGTCGATGTCCTCCGTGCGCCTTGTTGCCCGTGTGGCAGTTGTGCAAGGGTTCAAACGCGGTGAATTTCCGCTCGCACCACGCGCCAAAGGAATCCGCTCCGTGCTCACCCCCCACCCCCCTCGTCCTTCCTATCCGCCGTCCGGCGCCGATACCGGGGAATCCGACGAGTTCCTAGCCGGCCCGCTGCGGGCCGGCTCCGACGCGGAGGCCTCCCGGTCGGCCGCCCTCCTGATGGCCCGGCACTGGCAGCCGGCCCAGGAGTACGCGGTCATCTGCCTGGCCGCCTCCGGACCCCTCGCCCACATGGTCACCGCCACCGCCTTCCACCAGGTCCTCGACCGGCTGGCGCTCGGCGAACCCGCCGACGCGCTGCGGCCCCGCCTGCTGGTGGCCGTCCGCGACACGGTCCTGAACTGGTCCGGCACCGACCGGATCACCGCCGTACTCCCGGGACTCGGAAAACCCGCCGGGGGCCGCGGGATGCGCGCCGCGCAGCCGCTGATACCGGAGAACCGCGCCCTCTCCGACCGTTCCTTCCACGCCCTTTCCCGGCTGGAACAGGCCCTGTTGTGGCACGCCGAGGTCGAGGCCGAACCGCTGGACGTGCCCGCCGGACTGCTCGGCGTGGACCTCCAGAACGCGACCGCCGCGCTCGAACAGGCCCGGGAGAAATTCCGCGAGGGCCTGGTACGGGCCCACCGGGAACTCGCGCCCGGCAAGGAGTGCCGTTACTACAACCGCCTGCTCGACGTCCCGATCCGCCGGGGCGGTGCCCTGCTGCCCGACGTCCAGGAGCATCTGGCCGGCTGCGCCTACTGCCGGCACGCGGCCGAGCAACTGGGCCACGCCGACGCGGCGTTGGGTGTGCTGCTCGCCGAGGCCGTGCTCGGCTGGGGCGCCCGCCGCTACCTCGACTCGCGCCCCGGCCGCCGCCCCGGCCCCGCCCGTGGCGGCTCCCGGCGGTCCGGCGGACGCCGGCGCGGCGGTGGGCGGCGCGGCGGTGGGCGGCGCGGCACCGAGGAGGGCGGAAGGGGGCTGCCTGCCCGGTTCCTCGCCGGGGTGTCCGCGCACCGCGCACCCGGCACCGCCTGGTCGTCCCGGACGCTGCTGACCGGCGTCGGCGTGGCCTCGGCCGGACTGCTCGCCACCGTCCTCGCGGTCAGCGTGTGGCCGGACGGCGACGACGGCACCGCCCCGGTCGCCACCACCAGCGCCGTCCCCGGCGCGTCGGTTCCGCCGAGCACCACCGCACTGCCCGCCACCGGCCGGCCGGGCCCGCTGCGCAACGCCGCCGGCCAGTGCCTGGACGTCAAGGGCACACCGGAGGCCGGGGCGAGCGCCGTGCTCGCCGTCTGCTCCGGCTCGGCCACGCAGCGGTGGACGTACGAGACCGACGGGCTGCTGCGCAGTGCGGCCGACACCGGTCTGTGCCTGGACTCGCACGCCGACGCCGGTGTGGTCCTCCTCGGCCGCTGCGCCGACGCGGGGTCCGAGCGGGGCGACGACGTGCGCTACGACCTCACTCCGGAGGGCGAGTTGCTGCCCCGGTGGGACCGGACGCTCGCGCTCGCCGCCGGGGGTGACCAGGCGGGGGCCGACCTCGTCGTCAAGGTCCGGGACGGGTCCGCCGGCCAACGGTGGGTCTCCGGCGGCGCGCCGTAGGGCCGCGGCAGGGGGCGCCACGCCGGCTGCCGGTCCGTCGTGGACCAGCGGCACCGGCAGCAGGGCATGCGAGGTCCCGGCGCTCCGGTGCCCGCCGGGACACCGGGCCCGCCGCAGCAGCAGATGGGTGGCCGCATGGGTGGTCCGCCCCAGCTGCCGAGCGGTGCCCCGCCCGCAGCTGCCCGCCGGCCCCGGCGGTCAGGGCGGCCCGCAGGGTCCCGGCCCGATGGGCCAGGGACCGATGGGCCAGGGCCCGATGGGCCAGGGACCGATGGGCCAGGGCCCGATGGGCCAGGGACCGATGGGCCAGGGACCGATGGGCCAGGGACCGATGGGCCAGGGCCCGATGGGCCAGGGACCGATGGGCCAGGGACCGATGGGCCAGGGACCGATGGGCCAGGGACCGATGGGCCAGGGACCGATGGGCCAGGGACCGATGGGCCAGGGACCGATGG
>NZ_JBVHWM010000022.1:0-4123 GCF_055564375.1 Streptomyces sp. NPDC029138 | reverse complement strand
TGGGCCCAGGGTCCCATGGGCGGCCCGATGGGCCAGGGTCCCACGGGCGGTCCGATGGCGGGCCCGGCGGCTAGGGCCCCGGTGGCGACACCGACGCCCACGGGCGGTCCGACGGTGGGCCCGGCGGCTAGCCCCGGTGGCGACACCGGCGCGCGTCCCTCAGGAGGGCGCGCCGCCGTCGGCTTCCAGGTCCGACCGCGTCACCGTACCCGGGCGTGCGTGACCCGACAGGGCCAGGGTCAGGTCGAACTCCGCCAGGAGGCAGCGGATGACGTGCTCCACGCCCGGCTGGCCGTCCAGGCCCAGGCCGTAGACGTACGGGCGCCCCAGCAGGACCGCCCGGGCACCCAGGGCCAGGGCCTTGAAGACGTCGTCGCCGGTGCGTACCCCGCTGTCGAACAGCACCGTCAGCCGGTCGCCGGCCGCGTCCGCGACCCGGGGCAGCGCGTCGGCCGCCGCGACCGACCCGGCCACCTGCCGGCCGCCGTGGTTGGAGACCACCACACCGTCCATCCCGGCGTCCGCGGCGAGCCGCGCGTCGTCCGGGTGCAGGACGCCCTTGAGGACGATCGGCCCGTCCCAGTGCTCCCGCAGGAACGCCAGGTCCGGCCAGGTGTGGCTCGCGTCCCCGAACAGGCCGAGGAAGTGCAGCACCGCCGCGTTCGGGTCCTCGTGCACCGGCTTGGCGAGGCCCGCCTGGAACGCCGGGTCGGTGAAGTAGTTGGCGGTGCCCACGCCGTGCACGAACGGCAGGTAGGCCTGGTCCAGATCGCGGGGCCGCCACGCCAGCAACGGGGTGTCCAGGGTGACGACCAGCACCGAGAAGCCGGCGGCCCGCGCCCGGGCGAGGAAACTCCGGGTCACCTCGCGGTCCTTGCCCCAGTACAGCTGGAACCACCGCTCGGCGTCCCCCATCGCCTCCGCGACCTGCTCCATCGGCGTGCTCGACGCCGACGACAGGATGTACGGCACGCCCTGCGCGGCGGCGGCCCGGGCGGCGGCGGTCTCGGCGTCCGGGTGCATGATCGACAGCACGCCGACCGGAGCGAGGGCGAGCGGTGCCGGCAGGGTCCGCCCGAGCACCTCGGTGGTGAGGTCGCGCTCGTGCACGTCCCGCAGCATGCGCGGCACGATCCGGCGCCGGACGAGGGCCGCCCGGTTGACGCGGGCCGTGCCGCCGTCGCCCGCGCTGCCCGCCACATAGCCCACCGGGCCCGGGCCGAGCCGGTGTTCGGCCAGCTCCTCCAGCCGGGTCAGATCGGTGGGGAGCCGGGGCACGGCCCCGGTCATCCCGTTCAGGTAGATCTCGTACTGGAAGTCGGCCCAGTGCTGTGCCATCCGTCAACTCCCGCCCGTCGTCTGCCGCGTGCGCCCCCGACGATACGACCGGTACGTCGGACGGCGCGCCACGGGATCACGTCAGCCGGCCCCGCCCGCCGGCACGGGAGCGGGGGCGTCGGCAGCGGCTCCGGGGCCGGTGATCGGCGGCACCGGGACCTCGACCGTACGGACCAGCCGGGCGCCCTCGGGGCCGTAGGCGGCGCGGGGTTCGGGGAACAGCCACAGCAGAGCCAGGTAGAGCACCGCGGCCGCCGCCAGCGAGAGCGGCAGGCTGATGTCGACACCGTGCGCCAGATCGCCCAGCGGACCCACGAACTGGCCCGGGATGTCCGTGAACAGCACGCCGATGAGCGCCGACACCCACCACGCGGTCATGCCACGCCAGTTCCAGCCGTGCGCGAACCAGTAACGGCCGCCGCGCTGACGGCGGTTGAAGACCTGGAGCGCGTCCGGGTCGTACCAGCCGCGACGAGTCCAGAAGCCCAGCATCATCACGACCATCCAGGGCGTGGTGCAGGTGATGATCATCGTGGCGAAGGTGGAGATCGACTGGACCAGGTCCAGGCCGAACCGGCCGACGAAGATGAACCCGATCGACAACACGCCGACCAGCAGCGTCGCCTGGACCCGCGACAGCCTCGGGAACACGGAGGAGAAGTCCAGGCCGGTGCCGTACAGCGAGGTCGTGCCCGTCGACATGCCGCCGATCAGCGCCAGCAGACAGACCGGCAGGAAGAACCAGCTCGGCGAGATCGCCAGCAGCCCGCCCACGAAGTCCGGCGCGGCCGGGTCGACGTACTTCGGCGCCTTCGTCGCCACGATGCTGGCCGTCGCCAGACCGAACACGAACGGCAGCAGCGTCGCGAGCTGGGACAGGAACGCGGCCCCGACCACCCGGCGGCGCGGCGCGGAAGCCGGGATGTAGCGCGACCAGTCGCCGAGGAACGCGCCGAACGACACCGGGTTGGACAGCACGATCAGGGCCGCGCCGATGAAGGACGGCCAGAACATGGACCGCGTCGCCGCGTCGGCCGAAGCCGTGAACACCCCGGCGTACGACGGGTCGAAGTCACCGGCGAACGCGACCGCGCCGAGCAGGAACAGGGCGCTCGCCGAGGTCACCGCGATCTTGTTGACGAACAGCATGAACCGGAAGCCGTAGACGCACACCGTGAGCACCAGACCGGCGAAGAGCGCGTACGCGACGACGTACGACAGGTTGTTGCGCTCCAGGCCGAACAGCCGGTGCGCGCCGCCGACCAGGGCGTCGCCCGAACTCCACACCGACAGGGAGAAGAACGCGACCGCCGTGAGCAGCGACAGGAACGAACCGACCACCCGGCCGTGCACGCCGAGGTGCGCCGAGGACGACACGGCGTTGTTGGTGCCGTTGACCGGGCCGAACACCGCCATCGGGCACAGGATCAGCGCGCCCGCGAGGACACCGAGCACGGTGGCCGCGAGGCCCTGCCGGAACGAGAGCCCGAACAGGATCGGGAAGGCGCCGAGGACGCAGGTGGAGAAGGTGTTGGCGCCGCCGAAGGCGAGCCGGAACAGGTCCAGCGGGGTCGCGGTGCGGTCGGCGTCGGGGATGCGTTCCACACCGTGGGCCTCCACCTCCGTGAGGGCGGGCCCGGACGAGGCGGCGGACGCGGCGGGTGGTTCGGGCTGTGCGGACACGGGCGCTCCAGCGGGGACGGCGGCGGGGTGCGCCGACGGTACGGCGGGCGGAACCGTGTGATCCAGAGGGCGGTTCATCCAACTTTCGCGCCGCCGATGGATGAATCGCCCTCCGCCGGGTGGCGGAGGTGCCCGCTCCTGGTGATCACTTCGTGAACACGAGGAGTCATGAAGGGGCGTGGCGCGGTCCGAGCCGGAATGTTTCAAGACGATTAACGAAGAGCTGTTTTTCGGCCATATGGCCGCTTCCATGGCGGGGGAACCGCTCAGTTCCGGGGTCACGGCGTTCGAATTCCGTGACTTCACGCCACTGATTCAACACGAAAGGTTACTGAAACCCATGGGTTCGATGTGAGTTTCGCCGGTGGAGTCGGCAGAGTGGCGCTCGCCGCTCCGGTGCCCGACCGGGCCCGAGCCGGCACCCCGACTGTTCGAGCGGAAGGATGCACACAATGCGGAACACCGCGCGCTGGGCAGCGGCCCTCGGCCTCACGGCCGCCGCCGTTTGCGGACCCCTGACCGGGGCCGCCGTCGCTGCACCGGGCGCCGCCCCGTCGTCGCTCTACGCCCCCTCGGCGCTGGTGCTCACCACCGGCCACGGCAACGACGCGGCCACGGCCACTCCGGAGCGCGCCGTCACCCTCACCTGCGCACCCACCGCCTCCGGCACCCACCCGGCCGCCGTCCAGGCCTGCGCCGAACTGCGTGGTGTCGGCGGCGAGCTGGACGCCCTGAAGCCCGCCGACGACGTGATGTGCACCAAGGTCTACGACCCCGTCGTCGTCACCGTCCAGGGCGTCTGGCAGGGCAAGCGCGTCTCCTACGAGCGCAGCTTCGGCAACGCGTGCATGAGGGATGCCGTCGGCGGCAGCCTCTTCGCGTTCTAGGGCCGGGATCGCACGGGTCCCCGTGGACGCCGGATCAGGCCCGCAACTGGGGAGTGCGGCCCCCTGGAGCGGGGAACCTGCGATCTCGCACCGGGGCCGGGGGGGGGGGGGGGGGGGGCCGCCCGGGACGGGGAAAAACCCACCCCCCCAGGCCTCCCTTGGGGGAGTCGCCCAGGGGAGCGGGAGAAAAAAACTTTTTTTCCTCCGTTTTGTCC